>CALJEJ010000051.1 GCA_938074745.1 uncultured Endomicrobiia bacterium | reverse complement strand
AGGGAAATTAGGAGTAGTGTTGAAATTCTTGGAGTAGAGGCTTTAGCCTCGTCGTGAAGAAAAAATTATTTAACGAGCCTAAAGGCTCTATTCCAACGAGCCTGAAGGCTCTACTCCAAAAATGGAGTGAGTGAGAAAGTAAGAAAGTGAAAAAGAAATTAAAGAAATACTGTAGCGGCAAAGCGTCAGCTTTGCCTTCCCCTCTATTAAGAGGGGATTTAATGGGTGTGTTCCCCTCTATCAAGAGGGGACTAAGGGGTGTGTATATAAACACCTCCCTTGATCCCTCTTTGATATGAGGGAAATTAGGAGTAGCGGCTTATTACCAATTACTGGTTACAAAATTTTATAAAAAATTTAACAGAACTTCCTTCACAGGAGGGAAAAATAAAAATGAACGAAGAAGAAAAATTTTATACCTGGGATGAAATAGAGAAAGAACTTTCTGAACTTGAATTACAATATGGTGACAGTGACGAAATTGTAAAGAACCTTATTACACCGTCAGTCTCTTCGTATTGGAGAAAAAAGTTAGAAGAAGAAAAAATTCTACATGAAAAAATGCTGCAAACAAAAGAAGAAGAAAAAAAACAGTTGGAACTAAAACTTCAACAACAACAACAAATTATTGACGAACTTAAACACCAGATAGAAAAACTTGAACGTGGAGAATATGAAAAGTTAAGACACCAGATGGAACAGTTACGACTTAAAGAACTTGAATTAGAAAAAGAAAAAGAGAAACTTGTCTGGCAACAACAGATACAAGGGTTAGAATTTGACAAAAAAGTTATAGAACAAGAAATTGAACGTTCCCGTAAAGAGTTTGAACAACATAAACAAGAACTGTTGGTATATTACAACCGCCAGTTTAATTCGTTATTAAATGTTCAAAACGAACTTATTGAAGAAATTACACGAATAGAAAAAGATTTAGAAACGGTCTTGTCTACAGCAAAACAAGAAATTGAAAATGCAAAAAATGAGGCAAAATCGCTTAATAAAGAACTTAACGAAACAAAAGTGTTACTTGAACAGGTAAAGTCTGAAAAACAATCTTTAATTGAAGAAAAAAAGTTTCTTGAACAACAAATTGTCGTGCTGAACCAACAACATTCTGTAGATAAAAAACAATTGGTTTCTAATATAGTACAAATTACGAAAACATATTTTTTAGAAATCCGTAACTTATCAGGGACAATAATTGCTGCAGTTAATTTTTGTTTACGATATCCTAAATTGAAAAAATCTATTAAGTTTCATTATGAGTTAATTCTTACCACAGTACAACGAATTTTGTCTGTTTTGGACGAAATCACAAAATCTATCTTAGAACTGCAAGTTTGAGAATAATGCAAACAAAACTACTTCTTTTTTACTCGCGGAAACAAGAAATACATATACCACAAAATGTTACCTCAAATTTTCAAACTAAAATTGTGCCTATTTCATATTATGAAATAAAAAAAACTGTACCTGAATTTCAGCCACAGGTGATTATTGTTGACGAATTTGTTAATTTAAAATTTATAAAAAAAATTCTTTCTCTATACCCATTTGTTCCAGTAGCAATTATTGGCGAGTTCACAGAAAACCCAACTATAGCAGAAAAAAGTTTATCGTTAGGAGTTACTGTAATAAAACTTCCTGTTTCAGATTACGAGTTAGAAACTATCCTTGTTAACTTGTCCACTTACTCTTTAGCAAAAAAAGAGTTGTGGCAAGAAGAATATTCGTTATCAATTTCTGAACGAAAGAAAAAAATTTTATTTTTAATTGCAAAAATTGTTGGAATAATTATCTCTGTTGGAACTTTGTTTTTCGCTTCATCTATGTTGTACAATTATACACTTTCTTCTGGAGCAAAATTGTTTAAAGAACTTAACCTCGGATATCTGACACCAACAGATATTGCTTTGTTAAACAATTCATATATAATCAGTGATTGGAGTATAAAAAATTTGTTTGAATACACTGGTTCCGATGACAACTTAATAAATATGTATATTCCTGAGAATAAATTTAATTCTATAACATCATTTTCTAAATTTACTTCACAGTATGTAATAACAAGTTCTGTGTTTGATGATAAGATTTATATCTACCAATACCCGGACTTTTCTCGTCCAATAAAAAATGTTGTTCTTCTAGCAAACACTTCTGTTATCTCGTTACATTATCATAATAACAACTTGTATCTCATAGATAACAAAAAAGGATTTTATATATTCAGGTTTGACAGTATAGACAATATCGTTTTTCTTTCTTCAACTACAATAAAAGATTTTTTCCCTATAGACGTGTTCGTGTACAACGACAAAATATATTTTTTAGATACAGAAAACAAAATTTATAAATATGACAAAGAGTTAAAACTTTCAGCTATTATAGACCTGGGGACATTTTTTGTTGAAAAACAAAAATTTGTTTCAATTGCAATAAACGACCGTTGGATATACCTGTTGGCTGAAAAAGAAAAAAAGGGATACAAGTTACCTACAAAAATTTTGTTATAAAATTTTTATGATATTAGTCAGAAGAATATTTAGAAGTGAGACAAAAATTTTTACAATTTTTGTTTTTTTAACTCTCCTATTTTATGTTTTCCCAACTGTAAGTTTTGTTCAACCTTTAGCTGTAAGCAACCTTGTTGCTATTTCCGGGATAGAAAATTTGTCTGAAGGAAGTATAAAACTTACCTGGACATATCCTGGGCCTGATATTCTTCCTGAAGGGTCAACTTATTATATTCAATACTCAACTTTTAGTGAAATTTCGTGGTCTACTGCAGAGGCACAAGTGATAATTTCTACATACAATGTCAATCCTTATACAGAACAAAGTTATGTACTTACAGGGTTGGACAATTTTTTAAAATCTAATTCGTTATCAAAAGAAACAACTTTTTATTTTGCCTTATGGACATCTTCAGGTACTGAAGGTTTACTTTCAGAAATATCTAACATTGCTACAGGTTGGATTACTTTGATACCACCGTCAAAACCATATTTTTCTGGTTCCACTCAAGGAGTGTACGAAGGAAGTGTAAAACTTGACTGGTCAGGCGGTGGTGATGATGGAGCTAGTGGTGCACTTACCGGTAAATGGTATATCCAATACTCAACTTACGAAACTTTCAATGACTGGAATTATACCGATGCACAAGTTGTGATCTCCACTGCAGATGTCTCACCAGGAACGACAAAATCTTACCAAGTTACTGGGTTAATTGCAGGTGTGACATATTATTTTCGTCTGTGGGCTGAGGATGATTTAGGTAACATTTCAGAAATTTCAGACGGTGCTACCACATGGGCACAGGTGGATATTTCTCCACCAAGACAAGTAACTTCTTTTTCCGGTTTGGTAGGGTTTAGACATGTAACTCTTTCGTGGATAATTCCTTATGAAGATTCTTATGAAGACGGGTTTTTGTATAATTCAGGTAGTTATACAGGATATTATGAAATACGTTACAGTTTACAAGAGATTACTGACGAAACATTATGGCAACAAGCAACAAGGTTTATAACTATAGGTCCTGTAATGTTAGAACCACAAACTTCTACCACTGTGGTAATTACCGGATTGGAAAATTTTACTTCTTATTATTTTTCTATCAAAGTTGCAGACGAAAACCTTCAATGGTCGGTCCATTCTTCTTCCTCACCAATGTTCCAGCCAATAAATACTAAACCTTGGTGTATCTATCCTGAGAAACACTATGTTTATGACCCTGTAAGAAATATAACCGCGTTAATAATATCTTCTACTTCTGTACTTCTAAGTTGGACAGATGCTGTGTGGAACTCAGGACGTTCTTTTAACGATAATTCTTTTGATTCTGATTATGGCGATTTTATTTCTTCATACACCATACACCTTTCTACTTTTATAACAGCCAACAATATCGGTACTTCAACAAAAACAATTTCTGGGATACAAACTTCTTGGTACGTTGTACACGAACTTACCGAAGATACTACCTATTATTGGTCTTTAACTGCGTACGATTCCGAAGGGTTCTCCAGTACAACATTTCTAACATCAAATAGGTTCATTATCAACTCACAAAACTCGCCACCTATATTTCCGTCTAACCCGTTGATACGTCCTACTACTGTCTGGAGTACACAATATCAATATCCAACAAAAATAGAATTTGACTGGAAAGACGCAGTTGACCTTGATGCTGGAGATAGTGTTGTAGGATATAAAATTTATATTTCAAGTTATCCAACATTTTCTTCCTCACTATCAATCCCTAGTGGTCCAGAGTTGATAACAACATCGTACTTTTTGATGACAGAAAATACCACACCTTCCTGCTGGGATTTGTTCCCGTATGAAAACCAAAAACTTTACTGGTATGTTGTAGCATACGATTCTGGTAGTCCTTTTGGATATCCACAAAAATCTACACAAACACCTATTGGATGGTTTTATATTACACAATCAGGAGAACCACCAAACCCGTTTGTTGTCCATCACCCAACTTCTACAAATAACACAGCAATTGAAGTTAAACTTGTAGGAAATACAACTTATTATATTGCAAAATCTACGCCTATAATACTATCATGGGAACCTACTACTGACCCTGACCCAGATTATATTTCCAACGGCGACGTAGTCTATGAATACATATCCCAATACTTAGTATTTATTTGTTCCGCTTCTTTTAGTAACGAACCGTTCCAAGGTGCTCAATCAAACTGGCGTGAAGAAACAGGTCAACCTTCAGTGTTTTTATCCACTTCTATTGTAGAACTTCCGGGAAGTTTTGCTGCTGGAAAGTTTGAATTACCAATAGTAGAAAATATGACTTATTATTACAGAATCGCAGCGTATGATGGCAGTAGTGTTTATGGACCTTACGGCGGAATACCTAACGGCGGTTTCGGAGTAAAATATTGTCTTTCTCCATCAACAGATTCTTTACCGAGAAGTTTTATTATAGATTTTTACAAAGATCCGCCAACAGGATACTCTCCAATAACTCCTGTTGGTGTTATCAACCCTTCACATTTGGGCGATCAAGAACCCGGAATTTATTTTGACTGGACGGACGCTACCGACCCTGACCCGTTTGATAAATTAAAATACTACTATTTATGTATCTCTTCAATAATACCGAACAGTGGCGATGAATGGTTCACTACACAAGAATGGCATGTTATCGTATGGTTAGGAGAAAATCCAGTAAGTTCTGCAACTGTAATGTTTACTAATCCAAAACTAATCCCTGGGGTAACTTATTACTGGCAAGTACTTGCCTGGGGTGAAACAGACTGGGAAATCGGAACTTCTACGTCTTTTCCTATCACTTCAAAACCTTACGGGTTTATGAGCAGTACCGCAAGTTTTGTAGTATCTAACAACATTCCAAATATGTTTAACCTTATTTCACCAGGAACTTCAACAATGGCAGGTTTTACCCCAGGGATAAAAAATTTTAAACCAACATTTTATTGGGAAGCTGTTTCTGACCCGGATAATTATGACCCAGTAATTTCAAGTTATGTAGTTACAATCAGCAGTTCAATAGATTTTTCTTCTGAAATACGAGTGTGGTCGTCTACAAACTGGCTTGTCATACCGTTTGAATTACAACCTAAAACTACATATTGGTGGTATGTAACTGCATTTGACAAGTTCCAAAATTATAGAATTTCTAACTCTACTTTTGTGTTTCAAACAACAAATTTTGAACCTGAAATGTTCTCGTTAATCTCGCCTAAAAACGATGTTGTTGTCCCAACTTTAACCCCTATATTTCAATGGCAAAACAATGGCGACCCTGACAACGACCCTATATATTATTCAATACAAATTTCTTCCTACCCAGATTTTTCCGTGTATTTTAGTTCTGGCGAGTTCATCTACCCATCTTTGAAAGGTTCTACAGTAAGTATAACTTCACCTTGGGTGCTTAACGAAAACTTACAATATTTCTGGCGTGTTGTTGCAGACGATTATTCCGGCGGTGTAACAACTTCTACAATATCCTCTTTCTGGACAAATGCTATAGAAGAACCGCCAAAAAGTTTTGATATACATATAACTTCTGGTTTTGTTAGTAGTTTACCACTAAATTTTTCCTGGCAGACTACAACCGACCCTGACCCTAAAGATTATGTTTACCAATACCGTCTTTGTATATCTACAATTTCAGGTTATGTAGTAGGCGTGAGTACATATATCCTGCTTGTAGGAAGTAACAATGTGACAGCTACCATAGCAGAGTTTACTGAAAACGCAAGTTATCGTTGGTGGGTAGAAGCAATAGATACAAAAGGGTATACAACACAAAGTGTCTCAAGTTATGTCTTTACTATAAATACAACTTCCGACCCTCTGGACAGTTTTGACCTTCTCTTCCCCGGTTCTACAACAACTTATACTAAAGTACAACAACCAATAACTTTCTTATGGACACCAGCTAACAAAACTGAATGGTGGGAAAATGTGAATTATACAATATATTTTTCTTCTATTTCAGGAATTATGTTTTCTACACAGGTGTATTCAGGCGGGTACAAACCTACTGCTGAATCTTCATTAATAACCTGCACAACTTCTATACAAATACTTAATTTAGAAGAAAATACAACTTATTTCTGGTATGTAAAAGCAGAAAGTTCCAATTCTATAAAATTTTCTTCCACATTCTACTTTTTTGTAGATACTGAAAACGACCCACCTGAAAAATTTTCGTTACTAAAACCTTCAGGTACTGTCATTACACGAACACCTGAATTTTGCTGGCAGTTAACTTATGATGTAGACGACGATATTACTCGCTATGAAGTTTTAGTTTCTTCTAAACTGCCAAATTTCATTGTTGTTGCTACGGTTAATAATAAGACAAGTTCTTATACTTTAACATTAGAACAGATCTTAAATATGCAGACAACATATTACTGGAAAGTCCGTGCTTACGACGAAAGAAGCTCTTTTACTGTAACTGACCAATGGAGTTTTTATGTCCCTGAATTTAAGTTATCTTCTGTAACAGTATTATCGCCTGAAAAAATAGCTGCTACAAGAAAACCTAAAATAGAATGGACACCGGCTATACATCCTGAACCTAACAGTTGGGTAAAAGAATATTACATTATCCTCTCCACTGGCACAGCTAATGACCCTGCACGAAAAGAATTTCTTACCACAACTACTTCTTATCAAATAACCGAAAATTTATTCCAAAATGTTACTTATTATTTAACTATAATCCCTGTAGATAACTGGGGAGTTCAAGGTGTAGCTACAGAATATAGTTTTTATATTCCACGAGTTAATATTCCACAAAAAGTTTTATCTATAGATTGTAGTATGTATCAAAACGATTTTATTTTATCCTGGAGAGAAGTTACAACTTATATTGACGGCACAACTGCAGACGATATTGTAGGATACAACATTTATAGGTCACAAAAACCGCAAACCGTAGGTTCGCCACAAACAAAGTATAGTTTTGTCTCTTCCACAGCAACTTTTTTCATAGATACTATTTGGGGAAATACTTTCTATTATGGAATTACAGTTGTAACATTAACAAACGTGGAGAGCGAACTTTCAGAAATTGTTTCTTCATACCGTCAAGGTAGTAAAATAATAATAGACAAAGAGACTGAATCTAATGTAATATTACCTTCCTCTTTGGCAAACGAATTACGTCAACTCGGGTATACAATAACTGTCACACCACAACAGATACCTTTACAAGAATCGTTGTATCTTAACACAATTAATAAGTACAAGCTGGAGGTTACAAAAAATGGTTCGCCAGTAAGGTATAAACTACCTACATCTGTAGAACTGAACTTGAAAATTTCTACTTCAACAATATACAGTGTACCGTCATTGGCTGAAAAAAACAGTTCTTTAGTACCTTCGTTGTTCTACGACAATAATATAGAATATATCTTTGTCAACTCGCAGTATCTACCTCAAGAAAATATGTTGTATACTGTTACTAACAAGTTAGGCGATTATGTGATACGGTTAACATTGCCAGAAAATCAAGAAAAAATTGTTTCTATCTATCCGAAAAAAATTTTTACTCCACAAGCAACTGAAAATAACAAAATACATTTTGTACTTTACAACCCTACTTTGAGCACACCACAAGGAGAAATTTACGACCTTTCACTGCGATATGTGGCAAAAATGAAATTAGAAAACAACGAACTTGTCTGGGACGGGAAATACGATTCAGGCGAGTTTGTCCCTAAGGGAATCTATATCTACAAAATAACTATAGGAACAAAAACTTTCAGCGGGAGTATAATTGTCGCAAAATGAAATGGATTAAATCGTTGTTTATGCTCACAATAGCGTTTATTCTACAGTTCCAACTTTATTCTACTGAATACAACAGTTTCTCTGCTGAAGCAGAACGGTTAGGGAAAAATGTTATCTCTGCTTCAGGTAAACCATATATAATGTTTAGTAACCCTGCGGGGTTACATAATCTTGCTGTCCCGGCTATTTTCGCAGATTATGGTTTATTATATCCAAACTTGACTGATGGGACAAAATTTGTTAATAATACTATTGGTTATGCACAACCAATTTTTGGTGGTGGGTTGGGGATAGGAGTTAACCAGTTCGGTGTAAAAGATTGGTACCAGTGTGACACTTTTGTATTAAGTTATGGCAGAGCAGTAAAAGAATATTTACCTCAACTAAAGTTAGGGACAAAAGTTTCTATGTTAAAAGAAAGTTATGTTTTAGACGATTATATGAAACAATCTGTTGTGTTTAGCAAATTTACAGAAAAATCTGTGTTTAACTTTTCTTTAGGGCTGCAGTATGAAATGGAACAAATTCTATTGTCTGCTGTTATGAACAACTTGTTACAACCAGACCTCGGGTTTTATACACAAGAAATTTTGCCTATTGAGATAGAATTAGGTGGAAAATATACTACAGGTAAACTTAACCTATACTTTTCTGCTACTGTTGAAAACAATGTAAAAAAAGATTATACAACATCTTTCTCCATAGAATACGGGGTTGTTATATTTAAACAACTTAAAATTTTGCCGTCAGTAACGGTAAGTTTCGGTAGTAGAAATTATTCTATGATACACTTCGGGTTCTCTGTCCAAACAAAACAAGTAGCTGTAGGGTATAGTTATACTTTTGACCCTTTACAAAAAGTTGATACTGGGGGACAAACAAGAGTGTCAATCAGTTACAACTTTTTACCTGTAGAAGTTGAACAAATACAAATTCCAAAAAAAGAATTAGAAAAACTTGTTAAAGAAAAAGAAGAGTTAACAAACCAAATTAAAACACTACAAGAAGAATTACAAAAAGTTAAATTAGAAAAAAAAGAATTGCCAGCGCCTGTTAGTGAACCTGTAACTACTACGGAAAAAATTGTATCTCCTGAAGAAGAATTACAAGAAAAAATTAAGTTGTTAGAAGAAAAACTTAAAGAATTAGAAAAAAAGAAACCTGCTACCGTAACACAACCCACAACTGCGGTTTCTTCAACTGTAACACCTACTACTAAAAAACGGTATCATACAGCAGTACCAGGAGATACTTTACCTAAACTTGCAGAAAAGTATTACGGCGACGCTTCTCAATGGAAAAAAATTTATGAAGCTAACAAAGATAAAATTATCCGTGGACAAATTGTCCCCGGCAGTGTGTTAGAAATTCCGTAAAACTTTTTTGTAGGGAAAAGATAGGTGACAGGTGATAGCAGGTAGGTGGATGGTGAGAAAAGTGAGAAAGTGAAAAAGATAATGTAGCAGCAAAGCGCTAGCTTTGCCCTTGGAGTAGAGGCTTTAGCCTCGTGAAGTTTGATAAGAGAGGGATGTTAGAAGTAGCAGCAAAGCGCCATCTTTGCTTTCCCCTCTATCAAGAGGGGACCAAGGGGTGTGTCTTTATTTCCCCTCTACCAAGAGGGGTGCAGAGGTGCGTTCCCCTCTATCAAGAGGGGATTAAGGGGTGTGTTCCCCTCTATTAAGAGGGGATTAAAGGGGTGTGTATATAAAATTAGGTGATAGGTGACAGCAGGTAGGTGGTAGAGAATGTTTGGTTGATAGTCAATGCTCCATAGTCCACAGAGAAGAAGTTAAAAAGTGAGAGAGTGAAAAAGAAATTAAAAAAATAATGTAGCAGCAAAGCGTAAGCTTTGCTTTTGGAGTCTACAAAAGTTAGGTTTTGTTTTAAGAAATTTCAGAAAATAATAGACGGCGTTTAAACACCGTCTACAAAGATTACCTATTTGGGGGATACAACGACACGGTCGTTGCAGGAATTTTATATGTTAATTACTGATTACCAATTACTGGTTACAAAATTTTATAAACAATGTAGCGACAAAACGTCAGCTTTGCTTTGTAGTGCAACTATTTCACTAATCACTAACTACGAACCACTAATCACTGGTGGAACAACAAAAGGTAGCACTGCGAATTGTTATATCGTACAAATTGTATCGTCAGGCTCGCTATCCCGCTATATATCAATACAACCACTAATATAGAAGACAAAAATACAAGGAGGTAGAAGAAAGGAAAAAATGTCAAACACAGAACTGGACAAAATTGTATCACAGGAAAAGTTGAGGTTAAACCAAATACGTAACAAAGTAAAAAATCTTACCGAAGAAATTAATCAAAAAAAAGGTAATATATCTGCTGAACTGTTCTCCTCTTCATCTAAATTAATGGAAACTTTTTCTCCATCAGTGTTTTCTGAAATACAGAATATGTTACTTGAAACAATATCTAAAGGATATGAAACAATTATCAACGAAAAAGAAAAAATTATACAACAGTTACAAAAAGATATTGAAAATGTGGCAACAAAATATGCACAGCTGGAAACCACTTTGAAAGAACAAATCTCGCGAGTATCTACTCTATCTATAGAACGTGACAAAACCGTAGTTGACCTGTTAAAAAAAGTTGCAGAACTGGAATCAGAAAATAAACAATTAAAAAATAAAGAAAGAGAATTAATTCAACAACAAGAAAAAATTAAACAAGAGACAAAAGTTGACCCTGTAAAATTTGTAGAGTCGCATATAACTATGTTACAAAATGTTTTTACTGAACTACTAAGATATTTTAGAAACACCATTGGTATATTAAAGGAAGCAATAGAATTAGTGAAAGATGATATAGATGGACATCCCACAAGAAAAAAAGTTTTTCTTATTAACCAAGAAATTTTGAAACTAATAGAAATTTTACAAAAAGCACAAAATAAACTAAAATTTCCTGTGGTAACATTACAAAAAATTGAACTTAAATCTGTTATTTCAACTTTAGTATCAAAATTCCAACAAGAGTTCGTGTCTAAAAATATTTATGTAGTAGAAGAAATACCACAAGAAAATTTTTTAATAACTGCAGATTTTACTGTTTTAGTAGATATTTTAGGTGAAATAATAACAAATT
>CALJEJ010000050.1 GCA_938074745.1 uncultured Endomicrobiia bacterium | reverse complement strand
GGTCGTTTTCGTCAATTTTTAACTTTTTTCTTGAAACAATATTTTTCAACATCTTCTTTAATGTTTCTACTCTTTCTTGCTGGTTTATAATTATACATTCATCTTTTAATAATTCAAAATACGAGTTGGCTAAATCCAACCTTTTTTTATTTACAATCTTTATTTTTTTTAATGGGAAAGTTTTTATTCCATAAGTATAATTTGTAGAGTTTAATTGTAAAAATTTTGTTTTTATTATTTCATTACCAAATATTACTAATAAATTTCTTATAGGTCTTGGGAATTTAAATTTTGTTTCTTCCCACACCATCTGTTTTGGATATACAAGTTTTGATAAAATTTCTGTTAAAATCTGTGGTATAATAGTAGAAACTTTCTCTCCTTCAAAAACTTTTTTTATAGCAATAAATTTACCTTTCTGAGTTTCTTTTATATATAAATCTTTCAATTCTACATTATATTTTTTTGCAAAACCTATTGCTTGTTGAGTATAATTGTTGTCTTTTATAGCCACACTAACTGGCGGACCAATTATTTCTTCTTCTTTAGGTTTAGTTTTCTCTTCCAAATTTTCTACGTAAATTACTATCCTTACAGGAGTGACATAAGTGTCAAATTTTTTATACTCAAACCTATAGTTTTCAAAAACAGATTTTACTACCAAAGGTAGCTGGTTGATAAATCCAATAACACATAACAATGGTAATTCTTCTGTATAAACTTCTATTAATAAATTTTTTTTCATTTTTTTATTTGTAAGTATGTTTTTGCAACTTTATTGGCTAAACTTCTGATTCTGTCAACATATTTTGCACGTTCTTCATGTGATATACAACCTCGGGCATCTAATAAATTAAACAAATGAGAACATTTTAAAACAAAATCGTATGCTACATAATATAAACCTTCTTCTAATAGTTTTATACACTCGTGATAATAATCTTCAAAATGTTTTCTTACAATTTCTTCATTAGAAAATTCAAAGTTGTATTTACACCACTGCCGTTCACTTTCTAAATGTATATTACCATAAGTAATATTTTTGTCCCACATAATTTCATATACAGAAGTTTTTTGTTGTGAAATCATAGCAAGTCGTTCCAACCCGTAGGTAATTTCACAAGAAATAGGGTCCAAATCTATCCCACCAACTTGTTGAAAATAAGTAAACTGTGTAATTTCCATACCGTCAAGCCACACTTCCCACCCTATCCCCCAAGCACCAAGTGTCGGACTTTCCCAATCGTCTTCCATAAACCTGACATCGTGCTGGTTAACTTTTATTCCAATTGCTTCTAATGAAGCAAGATATAACTGTTGAACATTCTTAGCTGGTGGTTTTAGTATCACCTGGTATTGGTAATAATGTTGTAACCGGTTAGGATTTTCTCCATATCTACCGTCAGCAGGCCTACGAGAAGGTTCTACATACGCAACATACCACGGGTCAGGACCTAAACAACCAAAAAATGTTGCTGGGTTAAAAGTTCCTGCTCCTTTTTCTATATCATACGGCTGCCATAAAAGACAACCTTGTTTTGCCCAAAACTTGTTTAACGACATTATAATATTTTGGAATTGCATAGTTTAACTCCAACATTTCAATGGGCGAAGTAAGTAGTTTTGTAAGTACAAATACATAAATTTTTTTATTTCATAAATTATTTGAGATTCTACAGATAATGCAGTAACTTGTTCAGCAGACAATTGATAAAACTTTCGTATTAAGTGTAACGCAGCAGCTGATATTGTCATTGTATTTTCATAATTTATGTTGGAGATTCTTCTACATTTATCACATATTACACTGCTAGATGCAAAATCAAATTTTACTGTTGTAGTATAATTAATTTCAGATTTACATTTTACACATTTATACAATTGTGGCATGTAACCACATAGTTTTATAAACCTAAACACAAAGGCTAAAAATAATAATTCTTTATTTTTATCTAAACACAAAATTTCCAATGCCCGTTTTAACAAAAAAAACTTTTGTTCATCTTTAGATAATTCAAACGTTAACGAATCAACAAGGTCAAAAATTTCGCATGCAGTAAGGTATAAATCTAATTTATTTTTAACTACAGGAAAAGAATTTATAATTTCCCCACCTGTAACTTTGAACATATACTTATAACCTGCTTTGTTTAAAGAAACTATTTGTAGTTCAACTTCTGTTGCAGGTTCTGTAAATGACAAAAGTTTTGCTTGTGGTTTGTTGACACTTTTAAACAACACTTTAACTTTGCCTAACTGTAACGTGTATAACACTACAATTTTGTCCCAATCAGAAAAATTGTACCGATTTAATACTATTCCATTTACAATATGATACATTTATGGTATATTTCTTAACTGTGGTAAAAACAATTGTGCTATTTTGAAATAAATTATTAGACCTAACACATCTACTACACTGGTAGTTATAGGTCCTGCAAGAACTGCTGGGTCTAACCCAATCTTTTTAGAAAATATTGGTATAAATATTCCCGTAGATATTGCTAAAATTATTAAACAACACATACTTATTCCTACTACTATTGCTATATTAACACCTACTCCTAAACTTAATCCACGAAAAAATGCTATTGACCCCACACAAACTGCCATTAACACTGCAGTAATTAGTTCTAATTTTATTACACGGAACACGTTCTTAAAATTTACATCACCAATTGCAAAACCGCGGATTATGGTTGTAGAAGTTTGTGTTCCAGCGTTACCGCCTGTATCTAACAACATTGGAATAAAAAATGTCAACGAAACAACAGTAGCAATTGCTTGCTCATAAAATTTTAACACTGTCCCTGTTAAAAAATCAAAAACCAAAAGTAAAATTAACCATCCAATTCTACGTTTTACCAAATATAAGGGTGTTGCTTGTTGATACCGTATCTCTTTTTCTCCAGCAATTTTACCTATTTCATAAATTTGTTTCGTATTCAATGAATTTATTATATCTATCACATCGTCTACGGTAATCACACCTACTAAAACATCGTTCTCATCAACAACAGGTGCTATAACTAAATCATATTTAGCAAACATTTTTGCAACTTCTTCCTGAGGAGTATCTACTTTAACTTTTATAAAATTTACTGAGGAAACAATTTCAGATATTTTCAAATCTGACGGTGCAGCAATAAGTTTTCTTAAACTTATACCACCAACAAGTTTGTTTTCGTTGTTAACTACATAAAATGCATGTAATGCAGAAAACCGCCTAAATTTTGACATTGTATGTATACGTTCAATAGCCTGCTTCACAGTCATTTGTGGAGATAAACTAATAAAATCAGTATTCATTATAGACCCAGCAGTACCTTGACGATAATTCATTGTCTGTTGAATAACTTTTAAATCCTCTTTTTTCATACTATTTAACATCTTTTTCTTTATTCTGTCAGGTAACTGTTTTACTAACTTAACTTTTTCATCAGCAGGAAGGTCCTCCACAAGTTTTTCTAATGGATTTTGTTCCAAATTTTCTATTATCCAGGCTTGTTCTTGAGGGTCTAAATCTTCAAACATTGCTATTGCACGATTAAATCGTAATAACCTGAATATTATCAACTGTTCCTCTTTAGTAAAATTTTTGAACCCCTCGGCTAAATCTATAGGATGAATATCATTAAGAACATGACGTAATTCTAAAAACTGTTTGTCTTTAATCAATTGTTTTATTTCAGGAACAAATAATAACCACGATTGCATCTGTCTATTTGTTCTCATTTAACTCCTCCTGTGGAGTGATAACTTTTAATTTTATTTTTTTTATAACTTTATTGTCAGCATCTATTATTTCTAACTGCATGTTTTTTAAATAAATTCTTTCACCTCGTTTAGGAACGTAACCAAGTTGCGTTATTATATATCCGCTTAAAGTTGCAACTTCAGTAGGTTCAAAATCTATATTTAAAAATTCACTAAGATTTTTCAAAGTCTCGTCTCCTAAAATGATAAAGGTGTTATCTCCTATATAAGTAACCTTTTCTTCACGGATATCATACTCGTCATAAATCTCCCCAAATATTTCTTCAATTATATCTTCTATAGTTACCAATCCTACTGTAGCTCCATATTCATCTATAACAATCGCCAAATGATGTTTACCTTGTTTAAACTGTTTAAGTATATCTATAACTTTTGCCGTATTTATTACAAAATATGGAGGACGAATTATATCATCTATTACAATAAGTTCTTTGTTTTGTATCGCTACTGTAATATCTTTTGTATAAATCACTCCTACTATGTTATCTAAAGTATCTTTAAATACAGGGATACGAGAATATTTTGTGTTACTTAGCTGTTGTATAATCTGTTCCATAGCAGAAGAATAATCTACAGCCACAATATCTTCTTTGGGAACCATTATTTCATATACTCTTTTATCTGCAAGTGATATAACATTAGTATAAATATTTTGTTCATCTTTAGTAACTGTTTCATCAGATTTTATAAGTTCTTCTAATTCTTTTGCAGTAAGGAATGGCGATTCATAAGGTTTTTCTGCTAATATAATACTCGTGATATATAAACTTATGTTTACTAAAAAATTAGATATTGGTTGTACTACAGAACTAAACCAAACTAATTTATCTAATCCAAAGTTTAAGATATCTGCCGGTTTTGATAAAGAATATATTTTAGGTAAAATCTCGCCCATTACTAACAAAAGTAATGTTGAATAGATTATGTTTATATTTAATGATTCACTTAATACTCCTATACCTACACAAGCAAGGTTCGTACCTATTAAGATACTACTTAGTAGCATAGCAGGGTTTGTTTCCCAGATTGTAATGTATTTTTTAACTTTATTATCTAAACCTAGCTGACTTGCACTAAAGCGTAACAGAGCTGTTTCTATACCTGCAAAATATCCTGAAACTAAAACAAAAAATATATACAATACAACCTTGATTATAAAAATTATATTCGGGTACATAACTAATTTATCTCTTTTGCAGTCCTTATATCATATTCATCAAGTATATCACCCACAACTTCTTCAATAACATCTTCTAGTGTAACTATACCACAGAACTTTTTGTTTTCGTCAACAACTTTAGCAATATGTATCTGCGATTTTTTAAATTCTTTAATTAAATCTTTTGCTTTAGTATGTAGACTAACTTCTAAAATTGGATGAATTATATCAGAAACACTACATTCTGTGCCTATAGAACATAAATAAAATATATCTTTCACAAGTGAATATCCTACAATTTGTTCAGGTGTAGTTTCGTATAAAGGAACTCTTGTTTTACCAGATTCTATAATTTCGTCTATTATTAAAGATATAGGTTTATTAGCAATGTTCACCATAACAACCTTTTCTTTAGGTGTCATTATATCTTTAACTTTTACATCGCTAAACTTTGTTGCACGGTCAAAAATCTCACCAATATCTTTATGAAAAATTTCTTTTGAAGAATCAGAAATTATTTTTTTAATTTCATCAAATTTTTTAAAATATGTAATTGGATTTTTTTTAATATGTTTTTCAACGATATAAAATACTGGTGAAAAAATCGTCACTATAAGAAATTGAAAAAAATATATCGGTACCAACACAATTTTAGAAACTGTTTCGGAGAAATTTTTAGCTACTATTTTAGGTGTAAGTTCGCAAAAAACTATTATTACAAGTGTAACTGTCAACCATATAATTATTTCAATTATTTCTTTTGGAATTTTTGTGTATATAACCATCTCTACAAAACGTGTAAAATATGAACTTAACAAAAGGTTCACTATTGTATTGCCAATGAGAATTGAAATAATGATTCTATAAGGTTTATATATCCATAATTTTAATGGTGTTCTTAATATTTTGTAGTTGTTAAACAACTTACGTAATTTATAATCTGACAACGATGTAAGAGCAGCTTCACTACCAGAAAAAAATGCCGAAAAACATAATAAAAATATAGATATTATTGCAAATATATAATTTTTCATTTACTCATACAATTTTAATTTTTTAATCAGTTGTCTACCGTAATTTAACATTTGTTTTTGTTTTAATGGAGTATTATCGTCCATGCCATAAAAATGTAAAATCCCGTGAATTAAAACAAACAACAGTTCTTCTTTAGGTGTAGTGGAAAATTTTTTTGATTGGGAAATTACATCATCAACAGAAATAACAATGTCTGCTGAATAATCGTCATATTTGAAACATAAAACATCAGTTGAAGAATTTTTGTTTAAAAACTTTTTATTTAACTTTTTTATCTCATTTCGTGAAAGAAAAACGATGTTTAGTTCAACTACAGTTTTGCCCATTTTTGAATTTAAATATTCTACTACTTTGGTGACAGACTGTTTTATTTTAGTTATAGGTATAACTTTCTTTTGAGATTGATAAGAAATATTAACTTCCATTTTGTAGTTCTTGAATATCTTTGTTTTGTGTTAGTGGAGAAGTTCTCAAATGATAAAAACTTATTAGTAACTGAGTTATAATATTTGCAATCCTGTGTAGATCACGTAAAGTCAATGGAGATTCGTCAAACTGACCTTCTACAAATTTTGAATTAATCACTTGTTCCACTACATCTTTAATTTGTTGAACGTTCGGTTTAGGTATACTTCGGCAGGCCGCTTCACAAGAATCTGCTATCATAAGTATTGCTGCTTCTTTAGTTTGTGGTTTAGGACCGGGATATCGTGCAAGTTCTGTAGTGTTAAAATCTGGATGTAACCTTTTTTCATATAATCCATGAATTACAGAATTACCATGGTGCTGTTGAATCAAATCAATTATTGCAGGGTCTAACTTATATTCCTGGGCAAGTTTTACACCTTCTTTTACGTGGCTTATAATAATTAAAGCCGACAATGACGGGTTTACATCTTCGTGTGGATTAGTTATCCCGATTTGGTTCTCTATAAAATATTCTGGTTTTACCATTTTACCAATATCGTGGTAGTACCCACCAACCTTGCACAACAATGAATTTGCTCCAAGTTGAGAAGCTACATTTTCAGCCAAGGTTGAAACAATGATAGAATGATGGTACGTTCCCGGTGCGTCGGTAATTAATCGTTTTAACAATGGATGATTAAAATTTGTTAATTCTATAAGTTTTATTTTTGTTGTTTTCTTATAAATCATTTCTAATGGACTAAGGAAAATATTTATGACCAGCCAACTAAATATACCACCAAATAAATTGTTAAGTATAACTTTGTTTATTACCCTAAAAAAATCAGAACCAAATTTTAGAACTATCTCAAAATTTGATAACAAATGTAAACTTAAGGCTAAAACAATATTTATCAAAGTTGATTTTGTTAACACTATTACAATATCTTTTCTTGAAGATATCTGCTCGGCATATCTAATTATATTGAGTGAACTTAAAACGAAAAAAATAAACTGTTCTAATGTAGCTTTGTAAAAAATTGTTGTAATTAATGACATCAACCATGAAAAAATTAATCCCCAGTAATTGTTAAGCAACAACGAAACTAATAATGTGAAACCAAATACTGGAACAGACCAAAATTCAAAAATTGAATTCAACCTTAAAACTACTATAACTATCAAACCTAATAACAATACCGTCCAGAACAAAATTGTGTCATCTTGGTAACTTTTTATATCACCATAATAACCAAATTTAACTTCTACAAAAAAATATCTTAACGAGATAAAAAATATCGCCAAGAAAATTAATAAAATAAAAAATTGAAAGATAACAGATTCTTTAGTTATTAAAAACTTAGTTGAAGAAACCTGCAGTATAAAAAAACTTATTGCCAAACAACAAAGAAAGATAGCAATTATTACTGACTTAGAAATACGAAAGTTTTCTTTATAAGTTTTAATTTTGGAAGGCTTAATAGATAAATTATATTTTTTTTCTATTTGTTCAACTTTAACTAATAGTTGTGTTAATACAACTTTAAGTCTTGTTACAATTTGTTTTAACAGATTATTAAACAACATATTATCTGCTGGACTCCCATTTCTCGTATGCTTTAACTATCTTTTTTACCAATTTATGTCTAACGATATCGTGTTCAGTAAAATAGACGAATTTTATCTCTTCTATGTTTTTCAATATTTCTATTGCTAACACTAAACCGGATGTTTGTTTACTATTTAAGTCTATCTGAGTAATATCGCCAGTGACAACTGCTTGTGAATTATATCCTAACCTCGTCAAAAACATTTTCATTTGTTCTGGGGTAGTATTCTGTGCTTCGTCTAATATTATAAATGCATCATTAAGTGTTCTACCACGCATATAAGCTAAAGGTATTATCTCTATAATTTCTTGTTCAGTATATCGTTTAAGTTTATCAGGGCCTAACATTACAAAAAATGCATCATATAACGGTTTTAGATAAGGATTTATTTTGTCATACAAATCACCGGGTAAATATCCTAACCGTTCTCCTGCTTCTACTACAGGACGCGAAAGAACTATTTTCTCTACTTCACCACGTTCTAGTTTCATTAATGCTGACATTACTGCAAGAAAAGTTTTCCCGGTCCCTGCAGGACCTATAGCAATAACTATATCATATTCATCAATCATTTCAAGATAATATTTTTGTGTTGCTGTTTTAGGTCTAATAATTTCTCCGTCGTTGGCTAAATATTCGTACTTTTTTAACACTGAAGAAAATTTTTTACTTTCAGAAAAATGTTTTACTTCCTGCCCTAAAGAAGTTTTTACATATAACAAAGTTTTTTGAACTTCTGAGATAAACCTTTCTACATTTTCCTTGCTACCAAGTATATCTATTTCAAACCCTTGACTGTCAGGAAGTGGAGAATAATATATTTCTACACGGAACTCTTTCTCAAGATGTCTTACATTTTTATCTTGTTCTCCAACGATTGATAACAGTTCTTGTTGGTTTGCAACATATATTTTCTTTTTCATTATTGTTTACCCTTTTAACTCTGTTTTTATAGTCAAACCTAACTCATCTATTTGTTTCTTGCTAACAACAGATGGTGCGTTAGTCATTAAACATACACCTTTTTGTGTTTTAGGGAAAGCAATAACATCACGAATTGAATCACAACCTAAAAATATAGCCATTAACCTATCAAATCCTAAAGCAATACCACCATGTGGTGGCGCACCATATTCTAACGCTTCTATCAAAAATCCAAATTTAGTCTTTATTTCGTTTTCAGTAAGACCTAAAATATTAAAAATCTGTCTTTGTAGCTGCGGGTTTGAAATTCTAATACTTCCACCACCAAGTTCTACACCATTAACTACAATATCATATGCTCGGGAACGAACTTTTAATGGGTCAGTGTTAAGCAAATGTTCAGTTTCTTTTTTTGGTGCAGTAAATGGATGATGAACACTTACAATTTTATTTTCTTCATCAGAAAATTCAAACAATGGAAAGTTTATTACCCAAAGAAATTTAAATTCTTTGTTGTTAGCCACTATATTTAAATCTCGTGCTATTTTTTGTCTCAACATTCCAAGTAATTTACAACTTTTTTTGTGTTCACCAGCACAAAAAAATATTATTTCACCACCATGTAAATTAAGTTTTTCTTTAAGTTGGGCCAGTTCTTTTTCAGTAAAAAATTTTACTATATTAGATTCGAACTGTTGTGTAACAGAAGTAGCCTTGGAATAAAATTTCATCCATGCCAACCCTTCCCCACCACAACTTTGAATAAATTTTATATAATCTTCAATCTGTTGTCTAGAAAAACTTGCGCCTTCAGGGATAACTATTGCATTTATTTCTCCGTTACTTGAAATTACTGAACTAAATACTTTAAACTGTGTAGTTTGAAAAATTGAAGTAACATTTACAATTTCAAACCCGTAACGTAAATCAGGAGTATCCGTACCATATTGAGAAATTGATTTTTCATAATCAAGTTTAACAAATGGCCGAGATAAATGTTTGCCTGTAATATAATGAAAAATTTCTGCAATAAGTTCTTCAGTAATACTCATTATATCTTCTTCTTCTACAAATGACATTTCATAATCTATCTGAGTAAATTCTGGTTGTCTATCTGCTCTAAGGTCTTCATCACGAAAACAACGAACTATCTGGAAATATTTATCCAAACCTGCTATCATTAAAATCTGTTTGAACAACTGTGGTGATTGTGGCAACGCGTAAAACGTACCCAAGTTTAACCTTGATGGAACAAGGAAATCACGTGCTCCTTCCGGCGTAGATTTTGTAAGAAAAGGTGTTTCAACTTCTAAAAATCCATGATTAACAAAAAATTTACGAACTAAAGTTAATAATTCATGTCTTAATTTTATGTTATTTAACATCTCAGGACGACGTAAATCAAGATAGCGATACTTTAACCGAAGTTCTTCTGAAACATTAACATAATCTGAAATCTCAAATGGCAAAATTTTTGACTTGTTTAATATTTCTAACTCAGTGGCAACAATTTCTATCTCTCCAGTAAATATTTTAGGGTTAACAGTCCCTTCAGGCCTTTTTCTTACAATACCTTTGACTTTTATAACATCTTCGTTATGTAATTTTTCTGCCATTGTAAATATTTCTTTTTTATCTGGTTGAAAAACTATCTGTACTACACCTTCCCTATCTCGTAAATCAATAAATATAACTCCACCATGGTCACGCCGAGAATGTACCCAACCATATAAAATTATTTCTTTCCCTATAAAAGTTTTGTCTATTTTACCACAATAAAATCTTTGTTGCATATATCCCTCTTAAATTTTGGTTAAACTTATATAATTTTTGGTTTTATATTACAATATTTAATATTAGAAAGGAATTTATGGATTTAAAAGATAAGATAAAATTTGCCACTGAAGTTTCTTTTTCATAAAACTTTAAAATATAATAGTAAGTTGAGAATTTATACTAAAAGTATAATTTGTTTCAGTTTCTACTGCACGGTTAAAGTTCAACCCAGTACCCAACCCAACCCTTAAAGAAATGTATTTTGAAACATCATAATCTGCATTACTTGA
>CALJEJ010000049.1 GCA_938074745.1 uncultured Endomicrobiia bacterium | reverse complement strand
GCTAATAGTACAACACTCGCATATTTTGGCAAACTTGTACTTTTTACTTTAGAAGGGAAAACATTTTTACCAGAGAAATTTTTTTGAAATTTTGTTTTTTTTGGAAATAATAACATCGTTTATAAATAATTAGCGTAATTGGATTCGAACCAATAACCAAAATCTTATCAGGATAACACTCTAACCAATTGAGTTATACGCTAAACTATCTGTTTGTATTAATAATCGTCTTTTTTAATTAATGTAGACTAATAGCGTCATTTAAATAAAGACATAATAAAACAGTAAAAACATATGCTTGAAGAAATGCAATTGATAACTCTAGACCTACGATGGCAAAAATAACAATTAAAGGTAAAAGGTGTAAAATAGTTAAAATACCTCCGGCAGATAACATTGTTCACGCAAATCCTGCAAGAATTTTAAGTAAACAGTGTCCAGACATCATATTTGCAAAAAGTCGTAATGCTAAAGACACTACACGAAAACTATATGATACAACTTCAATTGCAACTAAAAGAGGTGCAAGCGCTATAGGCGCACCTGATGGTAAAAAGAAAGATAAAGCATGAAAACCATGCGTTTTAATACCTATAATATTTATACCAACGAAAGCCATTGTCGCTAAACCTAGTGTTACAACTATATGACTTGTTACTGTGAAACTAAAAGGGATCATACCCATTAAATTACAAAAAAAAAGAAAAGAAAAGATTGTGAAAATCATAGGGAAATATAAATTACCATTTTTCTTAACATTTTCAGATAAAACATTGAAGTAAATGAACTCATAAATAAATTCAGCAGTACTTTGTCATGCAGAAGGAATTAATTTTGCATTAGCACAAGCAAAATTATAAAAGAGAAAAGCAACACCACACGAAATAAAAACTAAGATTGAAGAATTTGTAATTGAGAAATCGAAGTTTCCTATAAAAATGGGTATAAACTTATTAATTGAAAATTGTTCCAAAGGAGAAAAGATAAACATCTTGTAATATAATAACGAAAAAAGTAGTTTTGTATTACCAAAAAATGGGCTTGAACCATTATACTCGAATTATGAGTTCGATGCACTAACCAATTATGCTATTTTGGTATAATATAAAAAATATTATTTAGAAATTACTGTTAAAATCTTTAACTTTGGCGAGTTTGTTAAAACTTGTTTTGGTGTTGCGTTAGCAAGAATTGATAAACTATTTTTTGAAGTCTGAAAAATTAAAGGGTACATTAAAAGAAATACACTTTTTTCTTGAAAACTTGCTAATAATTTATTTTCAAAAGCAAGTACTTCCGAAAGTTTAGTTGTAGCTGAAACATATAATGTTGCAAATCAATTATAAGAGTTATAACTTTTTAATACAGTTAAATAGTTAACAACACAAGCAGATAAAATTTGAAATTTTGAAACAAAACCACGTACCTTTAAAAAATTAGAAAATTTTGTTGTTAGAGTTTTTTTTGTCTCGTTAAAAGATACTAATAGGTCTTCTTCAAATTTAGCAGCACGTTGTTGAAAAGTATCAAAAATTGAATCACCCATTGCATTAAAGCTAAAAAAAACAAAAGAAAAGAAACATAATGCTAGTAGAATTTCTTCATTAAAAACAATAATTTCAAAGAAACATAAAATGGAAAATATAAAAAGAGAGACTATAAAATAAATGTCAAACATCGTTTGTAAAAATAATCATTTGCTTACCGCCATACATATAAATTGTACGGGTGACTTAACAATAATGGATTTGAACCATTAACTTTTTCTTTGTAAGAGAAACACTCTACCAATTGAGTTAATTGTTAAATAAAAGGGAACTAAAATGACTTTAGAGCAAGAACTGTTATATAATTTTGTTAATTATTAAAAATTGTATTTAAAAATGTAATAACGTTGCACGTTGTGCTTGTGATAAAACATTTAAATTAAACTCACGTTGAGATTGGTGTTTTGTCGTAATTGACTTTAACTGTTTTACCAATGTCATAGACGCATTTGAAGACTCTTTTGATTGTATATCATTTACAATTGTACCAAACTTTGAGTTATAAGAAGTTAAAACTTGTTTTGAAAGTTCAACAAAAGTACTCTCTGTTGCAACAAGTGTTGAGTCTGAAGATGACGTCATTTGAGCCAATTTACGTTTTCGTATTTTTAAAACGGAACTTAAAGCGGGTAATAAATAAAAACATATAGATAAGTATAGTAATATAAACCCTGTAAATACTCAAAAAAGTTGAGAAAAAAAGGAAAAAGTATCAAATTGAGGCATCAAAAAAAAATTTGGAATGAAATCTGTTTTTTTTGTTAAGATTGAAGTCTTACAAATTTATGCTTATTCTTACAAGAAAAATGATAAGTTTAGAATTGAAAAATTCATAAGTAATTTTTTAACAAAATTTAATCTCAGTCTAAAGCACCTTTTTTTCATTCATAAAAGAAACCAATCGTAAGTACAAAAAGGAAAAAAAGCATACAATAAAAACCGGATACAGATATACTATCTAGGCAAACTGAAAAAGGGAATAAAAATGAAATTTCTAAGTCAAAAATTATAA
>CALJEJ010000048.1 GCA_938074745.1 uncultured Endomicrobiia bacterium | reverse complement strand
TAAAACATATAATAGAACTTCACAGAGGTGAAATTTTTTTATATAGCGAGCCAAATTTGGGAACAAAATTTAGGATAATATTAAAAAATGAGTTATAAAGTTCTTCCTTATTAAAACTTCTATTCTTAATTTCCTTTAATTTTTTCTCCAATAATTCAAAATATTTCTTAACACAAAATTAATTTTTTGTTTATATTGTCTTAATATTTGTTTTGTATAATTTTATGTAGAAAAAGTTTAAAGGAAATTTAAAAGAAAAATGTCAAGTTATAAATATAGTAAATATATTAACGATGATATTGTGAAGTTGGTTTACAATATTGCTTTTAGTTATAATAAAAATTTTTTAGATTTTGATGATTTAATTCAGGAAGGATTTTTAGGATTGTATAAAGCATACAATAGTTATAACTCTTCAAAAAATGTTTCATTTAAAACATATGCATATTATTGGATAAAAAAACAAATTTCAGAATATGTTAAAAAAAATAGAAAAATAAAAATCTTTGAAGAATTTGAGTTAGAAGATTTATCTTATGAAGAAAAATTTGATTTTGATGAAAAAAATATTGATTTTAAAACTGATGAGTTAGATTTTTTGGAACAAAAAGTTTTAGATTTATTTTATAACCATAAAAAAACATTTAATGAAATTTCAGAAATTTTAAATCTTAAAAGAGAAAAAGTAAGACAAATCTACACTAAAGCGTTAAGAAAAATAAAAATTAACAAAAAATTAACACAAAGTTTATTAAAAGTTAATCTTTGAAATGTAGAATAAGATGGTGAGAAAGTGAAAAAGATTGTTGATAAAAACATCTACTTGAGGTAGAAGGTAGGTGTGAAAATTAAAATAAGAAAGTTAACAAAAATTATTAAAAAAGGAGAACAAAAATGAAATACAAAAATGTAAAAACAATTATGATGATATGTTTAATATGTTCAGGCAGAATAATTGCCCAAAATGTTGTAGATCCGTTGTTAAACAAACTTATTGAAAAAGGAGTAATTGAATCATATGAAGCACAAGAAGTAAGAAATGAAATAAGTAATGTGATTAAAAAACAACTTGATGAAGAAAAAAAGAAAGAAGAAAAACAAAAAAATAAAGATAAGTATAAACTAAAAACTGGTGGATATTTTCAATTAATGTATACTTTAGATGAAACAACTTCACCAGTATCTTCTCAACCAGGCTATTATAGAGATCCTATATATATAAGAAGAGCAAGGGTAAGTTTTAAACAACAAATAGCTGATTGGATAAGTTTTACTTTAACACCAGAATTTGCAAAATGTGCTGATCCGTTAGAGGTAAGTAATACAACTGTGGTGTCATCTACAAGTCCTTATAGAACAACACAAGTAGTATCAAGAATTTCAAGAGTGCCAACTGTTGAACTGAAGGGTGCGTATGTGGAATTTAATTTTAATGATTTTTTAAACTTTAGGTTAGGACAGTTTAACCAACCGTTTGGGTTTGAAAATGTTTATTCTTCATCAAAAAAAATATTTCCAGATGATGCTGTACAATATATGAATAAAAATGTTTTACATTCAGATTATGACTTTGGTTTACTCTATTTTTTAAAGTATAAAAAATTAGCTTCGTTAGAGTTGGCAGCTTTAAATGGTACAACTTATCAAAGAGAAACCAACAATAAGAAAGATTTGTTAGCTAAAGTAGTTCTTAGTGGAGATTTATTTTTGTCAGTTCTTAAAGGAGTTGAAGTTTCTTATTCCTACTATGACAGATACTACGGAGAAATTATAACTTCAACAGTTACACCTAAAAATGGGCAACATTATAATGCATACATTAAGTTAGAAAAAACACTTTTAATTCCTGTATTTTTAACTTTTGAATATGTGTGGGGGAAAAATGAAACTCTTGTTAAAGATGTAGAAAATCTTATTACTACTTTAGAAATAAAACCTTTTGAAAAAACAATATTAAAAGGTTTATCTCCGTCATTAAGGTATGAAAGTTGGGATCCAGACAAAAATACATCAAACGACGAACTTGAAGTTTATACTATTGGTTTAAATTACTATCCACATAAAAATGTAAGATTACTTTTAGACTACAGAATGCCAAAAGAAAAACCTTCAGATTTAGCCAACAACAGATTGAATTTTATGGTCCAAGTATCGTATTAAAGAAATAAACTAAGTTTAAAGGTTCTTTTAACTTGATTTTTAAAATGCTACAGAATATACAAAATAAAATTTGTTTAAGTAAGGGATAGTAATAAACTCCTTACTAAAGGGTTCTTTGATATATTTGTAGCTGGCGATGAGTATTTGGATATGTTGTGTAGTGTAAAGAACACCACGAAGAAAGCGACAGATGAGTTAAATGATTTAAAGGTTTTTCTTGATTTAAGTTTAGATTTGATTGTACTAAAGAACCGTTCGAGTTTGTTGTTAGAGAAATAGTTATGTGAATATAGGTTTACTTGGCATAAAGAATCATTTCTTTATAGTTGTGTTATTCATGTTTTTTTACCTACTTTTATGATGTATTTTGTACACTTTTTGGGAGGTAATGGTTGTATATCTCATTTTTTTGACTTTATTATCTATAAACAATAAAAAAATCATAAAGAAAGTTAACAAAACTTTGAAGTAAGGGGGGGAACATATGAAAGAATTATTTAAAAAAATAGTTAGTCTAATAACAGTTGTGTCTCTTATTGGTTTAACAGGATGTTATAGTGTAAGGGTTCTTTCTGATAGAGATACACCTATAACACTAGCATCCAGAACAGACTACTTGCCTTATAAAGAAAGTTA
>CALJEJ010000047.1 GCA_938074745.1 uncultured Endomicrobiia bacterium | reverse complement strand
AGGTGTTACCATTAAATAACCAATTTTACCACCAATTAACAAATTTTCTTTTACTTCGTAACCAATTTTGCCGTTAATAAATCTGCCGCTGGTAAATTTCGTCACTGATACATCGGCTCCATATGATTTAAAATTTTCTGCCATTCTATCAAGCTCTTTATTTACATCACTCATACTTACTGTTGTATGTCCTAGTTCTGCTGTGATACTTATTTTTTGCTGAGCATATATAGTTGTTATTGTTAACCCCACGATAAGTAATGCACATATTTTTTTCATCCTTTACCCCCTTTTTTAAGATTTTACCCAGCCTGGGTAAGTTTTTTTCATTCTTGGTATATATTTTTTATCACCTTCCTCTTTATCCAAACTTGAGACAAGAATTTAACTAAACAAAATTTTATAATAACTTTAAAATCAAAAAACTATCCCAGTCGCAGGAAGTTTAATAATAAAGTTTTTCCTACAGTTGTAAGAATTGATTCAGGATGAAACTGGACTCCTTCTACAACAGATTTGTTTTTCCAATGTTTATCTCCGAAACGGTCCCAACGAACACGAACGCCCATAATAATACCATCTTTTGTAGTAGCAGAAATTTCTAAAAATTTAGGTAACGACTTTCTTTCTCCTATTAACGAATGATACCGTGTTGCAACAAACGGGTTCGGCAATCCAGTGAAAATAGTTTTCCCGTCATGGTATATATCTGAAACTTTCCCGTGGAGAATTTCTTTCGCACGAACTATCCTCCCACCAAATGCATAAATTATACACTGGTGGCCTAAACATACACCCAGTATCGGTATTTTACCTGCAAAAGTTTTCACTACATCTACGGAAATACCAGCGTTCTGTGGTGTAGATGGTCCCGGAGAAATGATAATATATTTTGGTCTTAACTTTTTTATTTTATCAACAGTAATTTTGTCGTTTCGGAAAACTTTTATTTCTTGACTAACATCTTTGTGTTTCAGACAAATTTCGCCAAGGTATTGGACTAAATTGTAAGTAAACGAATCGTAATTGTCAATTACAAGTATCATTTTTTTCACCTCGGTAATTTTTCTGCAATTTTTGTTGCTAAAGATAATGCACAGGATTTGTTTACTGTTTCATAATATTCAGTTTCTGGGTCAGAATCTGCTACAATACCCGCACCTGTTTGAATATATATCTTTTTGTTATTATACAAAATTGTTCTAATAGTTATTGCCATATCCATATTACCTGATAAACTAAAATAACCTACAGCACCTGCATAAGGACCTCGTGTAGTGTTCTCTAATTCTGAAATAATCTGCATTGCACGAACTTTTGGCGCACCGGTAACTGTCCCTGCAGGAAATGTTGCTTTAAGAACATCTATCATATCACAACTTTTCTTTAAAACTCCTTTTACTGAAGTGACCATATGCATTACATGAGAAAACTTTTCTACAATTTTAAATTCAGGAATTGAAATACTGTTAAATTTTGCTATTTTACCAATATCATTTCGTGCAAGGTCTACAAGCATAATATGTTCAGCGTTCTCTTTTTCTGAACTTATCAAATCTTTTTGTAAATAGTTATCTTCTTCTTCAGTTTTTCCTCGTGGCCGTGTCCCAGCAATAGGTCTCGTCTCTACAATATCTTTTTCTTTCCGTGCAAGAATTTCAGGAGAAGAACCTATTAATATTAAATTGCCAAATTTTAAGTAAAACATATACGGTGAAGGATTTATGATTCTTAAACTTCGGTAGATGTTGAACGGTTCCGCGTCAGTAGTTTTTGAAATTCTACGTGAAACTACACACTGGATAACTTCGCCTGAAAAAATGTAGTTCTTGGTTTTTTCTACTATTGATTTATATTTTTTTTTGTCTATATTTTCTTTAAACCCGAAAAGTAAGTTTCTATTACTCAGTTCATAGTTAGGAAAAGTTATATTTTCTATATTACATTTTGTGGTATATAGTTTAGTAATAATTTTTTCTATTTTCTTACATGCTTCAATGTATATTGTATGAAGGTTTGTTTTGTCTTTTACAAATGTTAAATAAAGTATTTTTATTTTGTTCAAATAATGGTCATAAATCAAAATTATATTGTTCAACATCAGGTATACATCCGGAATATCTTCAAACTCGTTATACTGTGGTTTGTTAACTGTAGGTTCTATCTCGTGGACAATTTCGTACCCAAGATATCCTACAAACCCGCCATAAAACCGTGGTAAACTTTTGGTAATATTATCTGGGATATAAAATTTGTTAAACATATCTCGTAAATTATCAATTTTCCCTGAAGAGAGAAACTCTTTTTTGCCAAAAATTGTATATTCCGTAGAACCATTGTGTATTTTATACAATATTGATGGAGAGTATGAAATAAAAGAATACCTGCCCCAATGTAAACTTGTCTCTGCACTTTCTAAAAGGTAACTATAAGGTTCATCTTTTGCAAGTTTAAGAAATACTGACACCGGTGTTTCAGTATCTGCTACAATATCTTTATATATCGGAATAACTAAGAATTTGCCCTGAATAAGAAATTTGCTAAATTTATAAACTATGTCTCTAAATTGTTGAAAAGTAAGGTTATACATTATCTTTTGTAAGTTTTTCTTTTAATATTAAATCATGATATGTTTCACGGTCACGAATAGTGTAGAATCTACCTTTATCCACCATAACCTCTGCACAACGAACACGAGAGTTATAATTGGAACTCATAGAAAACCCGTACGCACCTGTACATTCTATGACTACATATTCACCATTCTTTATTTCAGGCAACATCCGTTGTTTACCTAAAAAATCGGAAGTTTCACATACAGGTCCTACAATATCGTATTTTACCATTGGCTGTATTTTATCTGGTAATTTAACTGGTATAATATTATGATATGCATTATAAAATGCAGGACGAATCAAATCCGTCATACTTGCGTCTATAATTAAAAAATTTTTAGTTCTAACTTTTTTATGATACAAAACTTTTGACACTAAAATACCGCTGTTGCCAACTATATATCTGCCTGGTTCACAAATTATTTTAATCTGTTGAGGAATGTGTTTTATTATAGTAGAAATTAATTTTTTTGGTGATGGTGGTGTTTCGTTAAAATACCGTATCCCAAGACCACCCCCAATGTTAAGATAACTAATTTTTATACCTAAAGAATTAATATAAGGTATCAAAGATACAACTTTTTTTGTAGCGATTAAAAACGGTTCTATCTCTGTTATCTGTGAACCAATATGAAAATGTAACCCTACAGGAGTGACAAACTTTTTTGTTTTTAAATACTTAAAAAATTCAATTGCATCTTGTATCGGTATACCGAACTTTGTCCCTTCTTCACCAGTAGAAATGTATGAATGTGTTTTTGTACGAACTTCAGGGTTGATACGTACAGCAATTTTTGTATTCTTATTTTTAGATTTCGACTTTGCTTCAATTACATCAACTTCATCTTTTGATTCTACATTGAACATAAAAATATTTTTTGATATTGCAAATTCAATTTCTTGTTCTGTTTTTCCAACACCTGCATACACAATTTTTTGAGGTTTTATTCCTGCGTTTATCGCACGGTAAATTTCTCCACCGCTGGTAACATCTACACCACCACCAAGACGGTGTATAATTTTTAATATCTCAAAGTTAGAGTTGGATTTCATCGCAAAACATATCATATGTTCTCTGCCAGAAAATGCTTCATCATAATTTTTGTAATTTTCAACAATCTGTGATTTAGAATAAATATAAACCGGTGTTCCTAATTTTCTTACTATGGATAAAATATCTACAAGTTCAAATTGTAATTTTCCTTTAACATATTTCAAGTTTGGTGTAACAGGAGTAATTTGTAAGTTCATTTTTTATCTGTTTTTAAGATATTTTTAAGTTCTGAAATCTGTTGTTTTACACGAGATAAAGAAGTCCCGCCATAAGTGTTTGTTTTCATAATTACATTTTCTACCGAAACTTCTTTTTTCATTATTAAGAACTTTTCTTTATTAAACTTTTTATTATTTAGTGTTCGGGCTATTTCTTCATATTCTAATTCTATAAAATTTTTTTGGTTTTTTACACAGTATTCAACTATTTTAGACACAATTTTGTGTGCAGATTTAAACGGTATTCCTAAATTAGTAACTAACCAGTTTGCAAGTTCTGTTGCAAGAATAAAACCGTGTTCTACGGATTTGTTCATTTGCTCTTTGTTAACTTTTAGGTTTTTTATAATTATTTTAACTACTTGTAAACATTCTTTTACTGTATCAACTGTTTTATTTAAAAACAATTTATCTTCTTGCATATCACGGTTATAACTTAACGGTAACGATTTCATCAAAGTTAATATTCCTACAAGTGAACCATACACAACTGCTGTTTTACCACGGGTAAGTTCAAGATAATCCGGGTTTTGTTTCTGTGGCATTATTGAAGAACCTGTGGTTAACTGTGGTGGTAAAGAAATATAGCCAAAATTTGGTGTCAACCATAAAATGAACTCTTCCATCATACGGGATAAATGCATCATCAATATTGCACAACTGGAAATAAATTCTATAACATAATCTCTGTCACTTACAGAATCTACGGAATTCGTAGATACTTTAGAGAAACCAAGTTTTTTTGCAACTTCTTTACGGTCAATGTTTAAAGTTGTTCCAGAAAATGCTGACGAACCTAAAACTGAAACATCTACACGGGAAAGACAGTCTTTTAACCGTTCAATATCACGATAAAACATCCAAGAAAAAGACATAATATAATGACTAAACAAAACCGGTTGTGCAGGTTGTAAATGTGTCATTCCACACATTATAACATCTAAATTTTTTTCTGCTAATTTTAGTATTTCAACAATAACCTGTTTTAGTAACTTAATTATTTCTTTTATCTCATCTTTTAAAAACAACCGTTCATCATTGACAACTAAATCGTTTCTACTACGACCTGTGCGAATAATACCACTAAGAAGTTTATCTTTACCAAGAAGGTTCTCTAACATTGTCTCAACTACATAATGAACATCTTCAGTTTTGTTAATTTTTATTTTATCAAACTTGTGTTGCAATTCTTTCAACTTTGAGATAACTTTCTTCGCTTTTGTTTTTTCAACAATACCTTGTTTAACAAGCATCTCTGTCCATACAATACAACTTTGAATATCATATTTTGCTAACCGTTTATCTTCGTTATAAGAAGACAAAAATTGTTCTAACAATTGTTTCTCTGTTTTATTCATTGTCTGACTCCTGAAATATTTAGTATTGTTAACTTCCTTTATGAAATTCTGTAACCAGTAATCGGTAATCAGTAATTAGGATATAAAATTTTACCCACCTGCTACCACATATAATTCTGTAGACGGGGTTTAAACCACGTCTACTTTTCCCCTCTGCCGAGTAATCTTTGTAGACGGCGTTTAAACGCCGTCTATTATTTTCTGAAATTTCTTAAAAACACCTCCTTTTGTAGACGGCAATTAATTGCCGTCTACTCCTCTAATTTCCCTCCTATCAAGGAGGGATCAAGGGAGGTGTTTATTATCAACTCTTGTAAGACGGCAATTAAGCCTACATTCACGAGGCTAAAGCCTCTACTCCTTTTCACCTTTCCACCTACCTGCTATCTCCTATCTTTTTCACTTT
>CALJEJ010000046.1 GCA_938074745.1 uncultured Endomicrobiia bacterium | reverse complement strand
TAGCAATTAAAAAAATTATGGCAGTGATAAAAAAGTTTCTATAATGGAGAGGTGTCCGAGTGGTTTAAGGAGCACGACTGGAAATCGTGTGTGGGGCCTAAAAAGTCCCACCGAGGGTTCAAATCCCTCCCTCTCCGTTATAAGTGTTTTAGCATATCTCCAAATATGGATAAAATAACAACAACTACTTTTTCTGAACAACAAACTCAATTGTTTGCTTACGAAGTTACAAAAAAATATTTTAAGATTTCTAAAAATATAATTTTTTTATTAGAAGGTGAACTTGGTTGTGGAAAAACACAGTTTGTAAAAGGTGTAGCAAAATATCTTAAAATTAATCCAAAAAAAGTTCACAGCCCTACTTTTGTGTATATCACAGAATATCACAACAGAAAATTTATATTTTACCATTTAGATTTTTATCGTCTTAAACCTGAAATAATTTCAGAAATTTTTAATGACCATATTGAAGAATTATGGAATTTGTTACAACATACTACAAAAAAAGTTGTAAGTTGTATAGAATGGTCTCAAAAAATTCTTGATTCGCAAATTCATAAATTTATAAAATGGATATCTAAAGAAAATCTTAAAGATAAGTTTGCTATATTAAGAATCAATTTTTCTATCAAAAAAAATTTTTCTCGTAAAATTGTAGTTACAAAATTATGAATGTGAACAAAGAGACTATTCTTGCAGTGGATACATCTACTGCTTTACTTTCCATGGCGTTATTTAAAAAAAATGTTTACTATGAATCTCCAGCTAATAAACCTGACGAATTTTTTGACCACAGTTCTAATTTAGTTCCGTATCTGGACAAATTGTTAAAAATATCTAACACAAAATTATCTGAATTAACATTGTTAGCAGTAAATATAGGCCCAGGAAGTTTTACAGGTTTGCGTATAGGCTTAAGTTTTATAAAAACATTGGCTATAGAATTAAAACTAAAAATTGTTACTACAACTTCGTTTTTTCTTGCAGTTAAAGAATTTTTTAATAAAAAAAATTTTTTAATACACAAAAATCTTCAAATAACAGTTTTGTTACCCTCAGTGAAAAACGAGTTTTATATATATAATTATGCACCAACAAAAAAAATCCATAAAAATTTTGCTGATACAAAATATTTGCCTGTAGAAAAAATTATTCCTTTAATAGATAAAAAAAGTATAATCGTTACAACACAAAACATTCCCCAGTTAGATAGTTGGAATCTTAACATTGTGAATTACTCTGCAAGAAATATTATTGAACTTGTAGTGGAAAACTTCAACAATTGCTACAAAATCGTATCCAGTGAAAAATTGTTTCCACTTTATATTCGGCATACCTATTATAGTTAAACTTATTTAACACTAAACAACAATTAACAACAAATTATGAAACTATATGGCAAAACATGGTAAAAAATTTTTTTAACATCTCTTGACAAAAGATAGCAAAAAATAGTAATTAATAATAAAATAAATTTTTTAACGGTAAAATATACTACTATGAAAAAAAATATTAAACCAAACGAAGATGTCCCCCTTTATAAAGAGGTAATGAATGTAAAAGAACTTTCAAAATATCTTGGTATTGGTAAATCAAAAATTTATCAATTGATCCGAGAAAAAAAAATACCCGCGTCAAAAATTGGCCGACAATATAGGTTCTCTAAACAGGTAATAGATGCATGGTTAAAAGAGAATCTTATCACAAGAGAAAATTTACAGTATTCTTTAGACAAATTGTTTAAAAAATAAATGAAATCTTTAGATAATAAATTTGCTGAGAATATACAAAAAGAAATTGTTACAACAAAAGATTATAACCGCACAAAATCTTCTCTACAGCAGGTTTATAGAAGTCAAAAAACTTCTAATGAATATCCTTCCTATTTGTGGTCCGATTGGTATTCACAAATAAGAACAAGGATAAATTCTGTAGAACAACTTAGCAGTTATGTTAATCTTACTGTTGAAGAACATCGTGGAGCGATCTATACAAAATTTAAGTTTGCTGTAACACCTTATCTTGTTTCCTTAATTGATAAAAATAATCCTAACTGTCCTATAAGGAAACAGTTTATTCCGACAATTGACGAGATTAGGAGTTTACCTGAGGAACTTGAAGACCCATCTAACGAACGTGCACAAACTGTTGTACCCAAAGTTATTCATCGTTATCCTGACAGAGTGGTGTTGATTGTGACAGACCAATGTGCTGCATATTGTAGGTTTTGTTCAAGAAAATGGTTTGTAGCAGAACATGAACAGGTTATTACTCAAGGAGAGTTTGCAGTTGCATTAAATTATATAAAAGAACATAAAGAGATTCATGAAGTTTTAATTTCTGGTGGTGACCCGTTAACATTGTCAGATGAAAAATTAGAATTTATTCTTTCACGATTAAAAGAAATAAATATTGAAATATTGCGAATAGAAACACGTATTCCTGTAGTATTGCCACAACGTGTCACACCTAAATTATGTTCTATATTAAAAAAATATTCTCCGTTATATATACATATCCAATTTAACCATCCAAAAGAAATAAATGAATACACAAAAATTGCGTGTGAAATGTTGGTAGATAGTGGTATACCATTAAGTTCTCAAACTGTTCTTCTTAAAGGGATAAACGATAAACCACATATAATAAAAGAACTTGTTCATAAGTTATTAAAGATGCGTGTTCGTGCGGATTGTTTACTACAATGTAATACTGTGATAGGTACATCACATTTTCGTACGCCGATATCTTGTGGAATAAAGATTATTGAATATTTACGAAGATTCACTACAGACTTAGCTGTTCCTAATTTTGTGATAGAACTTCCTAACGGTGGAGGTAAAGTTCCAGTAAGTAGTGAATATATAATTTCAAAGACGAGAAACAGTCTAATCATTAAAAATTACGAAGGGAAAGTTTTTGTTTATCCTGAAGTAAAGTAAAAAAAAATTTATGTCCAAGGAGGTAAAAAAATATGGCAGAGAAAGTGGCCAAAGTAGGCGTAAAAAAGGAACCCGGCTACTTATATTACGTAGATAAAGCCGGCGATGTCTCAAGAGTAAAAATGGCTCGTGGAAGAAAAAAAGGTGGTAAGCCAGAAAAAGTAGCAAAAGTAGGTGTGAAAAAAGAAGATGGGTACCTCTATTTCATTGACAAAAACGGCGATATTTCAAGAGCAAAAATGGCCCGCAGAGGGAAAAAAGGAAAAAAATAAAGAAAAAATTTCCTCCCTCACCTAAATAAGAAAATTTTCTCTTGCCGAGTAAAAGAGTAAAAAGTGTAGTGGGTAATAGTGTTTTTATCTATTACCCACTACATTCTTCTAAGTAGTAGTTCTCTATTCTTTTTGTTATCCAACTGTATATTGCAATTTTTGTTTTTATTTTGTAAAAATTAATTGGAAATTTAAGTGGAGAAAAAATAAAATGTGTAATAAACATAAAATTTTAACTACCAATATGGTGTCGGAATTTTTGCCTAAACGTGATGATTATGCTAATAAATACGATTTTGGTCATACTTTGATTATTGCAGGTTCCAAAAGCTACACAGGTGCGCCTGTGATGGCAGTTTTAGGATGTTTATCTGTTGGTTGTGGTATAGTAAGTTTATGTGTTCCTGAAAGTATTTATGCTTTAACAGTTCCACGTGTACCACCAGAGACAATTGTGTTTGCTGTAGCTTCTACACCAAACGGTTCTATAGCAGTAAAGTCTGTTGAAGTTGTGATAGAGTATATAATTAACAGAAAGGTGACAACAATATGTATTGGTTGTGGTCTTGGCACAGAAGATGAAACAAAACTTTTTGTAAACAATTTATTGAATCTTATATACAATCCACATAGCAAAATTAGTGAGAAAAAAATTTTTACTGTAATAGATGCCGACGGGATAAATCTTTTAGATATTGAAGATAAACAGATTACTTCACTTAAATCACAACATTACCAAGTTATCCTTACACCACATTTAGGCGAATATTCTCGTCTTGTAAAACTTACCTCTGTGGATAAAAACTTTGATTATTGTAGCGAGATTTTGCAGTTTAGCAAAATTAACAAATTAGTAACTGTTTTAAAAGGTCCTATAACAATAATTTCCGATGGAGAACATATATTTCACGCAGGTAGTCCAAATTCTGCTCTTGCAAAAGGTGGTTCAGGTGATGTTTTGTCGGGAATAATTTCAGGCTTAGTTTTTCAAATAGAGAAATACAATAACACATTAGTGAAATATCATACAGTGCTAAAATCTGCACTATTATCTGTGTATTTACATTCAAAATCTGCTTCAGTTGCGGAAAAAGAAAAAACAAAATTTTCTGTGTTAGCTACAGATATAGTTAAATATATTCCTGAAGTAATTAAAAAACTTTTTTATGATACCGTTAAAAGATAATATTCCTTCGTATAAAAAACCTATTGTGACATATCTTATAATTTTTTTAAACGGTGGAGTTTTTGTTTACCAAAATTTTTTGTTATCGCCATACGAAATCCGACAGTTTATTTATAATTTTGGATTTGTCCCTGAGAAATTTATCACAGAATTTTTTTCTTGTTGGTGGACAATTTTTACTTCAATGTTTCTTCACGGCGGGTTGTTACATTTTTTAGGTAATATGTGGTTCTTACATATTTTTGGTGATAATGTAGAAGACAGGTTTGGCCATTTGAAGTATATTTTAGTATATATTGTGTGTGGAGTATGTGGGAATTTGTTACAGTTTGTGTTAAATCCTAAAAGTTCAATTCCTATGATAGGTGCTTCAGGTGCTATTTCAGGTGTATTGGGCGCATATTTTATATTTTACCCTTCAGCAGGAATTTTGACTTTGATTCCGTTAGGATTTTTTAGTAGGATAGTGGTGTTACCTTCAATAATTTTTTTAGGTTTATGGTTTTTGTTTCAATTTTTTAGTGGTACAACCTCTTTAGCAATGCAGTCTGTGATAGGAAGAGAAATTGGCGGTATAGCGTATTGGGCACATATAGGTGGTTTTTTGGCTGGCATATTTTTTTCCTTAAAAAATCAAAGAAAAAGAAGAATAAAAACTTACTGGCATTATTAAAACTACAAATGTTTCACATGAAACATTCTTCCTTGAAAATTAACTAATTTACTTTCTTACCATAAATATAAATTCCCAAACCACTACCTAATATTCTCTCAAAATTTTCATCTACATAAAAAACAAATTTTCCGCCTAACTGTTGTAAATCAACCTCTACCTCAAAAACCTCTTTATCAGAAACATCTCTTAGATTTTCATAAACTTCAAAATTTTCATTGATAAACATTTTTTTGCCAACAGTTACCTTAATTTTTCTTATTTTTAAAATAGATTTATCTAATATCAAGAATTCAACTCTGGTTTTGTTAAAAATATCGTATTGGCCAACTAAAGGAATAAGATTTCCAGCAGTGATTATAGGAACAGAAGTTGTCAATTCGCGAAGGATTTTTTTTCCTTTTGTAGAACTTAGTTCTAACACAAATTTTTCTACTCTTTGTTCAGTTTTTTGTTTTCTTTGCATAGTAGTCACTACTTTTTCCTTTGGTAGAGTAATTTCCATTTTTGAGTATAAAGGAACAAGATTTATGTCGTAAAATTCAGTTTCTACAATAGTTGATCTGCTTACGAAAAATGGTAACGAGAAATCCATAAAGGTTATAATTTCTGATATATACCCAATTTCAGTATTTGTAGAAATTTCTGTATCTGAGATAGTGAAGGAAGAAAAGGAAATTGAAATTCTTCCTACTGGAATGTCAGAAAAAGATTTTATTGAGAACTCCCATTTGCCTAAAAATTTTTCTTTCAGTTCTAAAGAAAAACAAATTTTATTTGATGTGACTACAAATATACTGATTAAAATAGCAACTGTTTTATGTTTCACGTGAAACATAAGAACATCCTTTTTAAAGGTGAGGACAAATTGATGTAGTGTTATTTTGATGTTCTACGTTTCCAAGCTTCCCGAACCATCACAGCAAGGATAACGAACAATGTTAAAAGATAAATTCTTGTAAAAATTATTACTGGAAGTTTATGTGGTTGTACGCCTTTTAACAAAATTATATTTTTCCCATTTTCTGCAATAAAAGATATTAGGATTATAATTAATACTGACGGGGTTATATATTTTATTACAAACTTGTAAATTTTAGGCAGTTTTATATCTGCGCCGGTATGCATTTCCTCCCATGCTTTGTCAATTCCAAATATCCATGAAAAAAGTATGGATTCAATACATCCGAATAAAACCAATGAGAATGTACCACCCCAAAAGTCAAGTTCATCTACTACACCATGCTGTAACAAAAATATAGAAGGTTGGCATAACAGAAATGTTATGATACCAAAAATTAATGCAGCATCTTTTTTAGGTATATCAAATTCATCTTCTAAGAATGCGATAGGTGGTTGTGCAAGTGAAACTGAAGAAGTTACTCCTGCTAAAAACAATAGCAAAAACCACATAAATGCGAACAATGTTCCTAAAGGCATTTGTTTGAATATAATTGGCATTGTGACGAACCCGAGGTCGAACGCGCCGGAGTGTGCTACTTCAACAATTTTTTCAGGTCCAAGGAAAGTGAACGCTGCAGGAATTACCAGACTCCCACCAAGTATAACTTCTGCGAACTCGTTTGTTGCAGCAGATGTTAGACCGGAAAGTATTACATCGTCAGTTTTTTTAAGATAACTTGCGTATGTAAGTATTACTCCAATTCCTACTGACAAAGTGAAAAAAATTTGTCCAGCAGCGGCAAGCCATACACGACTGTCAAGAAGTTTAGACAGCTGTGGTTTCCATAGATATTTAAGTCCGTTTATAGGATTCCATTCAGGCAAGTTTGGGTTAGGAGTTCCTAAGGTTAACACTCGTACAACTAACAAAATTGCTAATATAAACAACAAAGGCATTGCCCAATTACAAAATTTTTCAATCCCTTTTTTTATCCCGAGATATACTATTGTGAGGTTTATAATGAAAGTGATGATAAAGAAAACGTATGCTTGGAATCCGCTTCTATACCATAAAAGGAATTCTCTCATTTGTTCAGCATTAGATATTGCTTGATATTTTGGTGTTAAGGTAAAAAACGTATATCCTAATAACCACGATTCTATATAAGTGTAGTACATAAAAATCACCAGAGGGCCGAAAATTCCTATGACACCGAAATATTTTATAAACCTATTTTTTTGCCACATAGTGTGGAATATTCCTGGTGCGGTTCCGTGACCGAATCCTCCGCCGAAGCGTCCTGCAGTCCACTCTATCCACATCAAAGGCAGGCCTAATATTAATAAAGAGATGATGTAAGGTATCATAAATATTCCGCCACCATTTCTTGCAGCCTGTACAGGGAAACGTAAGAAGTTTCCCAATCCTACAGCGGAGCCTGCTACTGCAAGAATTACACCTATTTTAGAACCCCAATTCTCACGTTTAGTTTGCATATTCTTTTTTTCCTCCTTATTTGTTTAGACAAAATGCAATGCAAGTCTTTTTTTAAATTTACTTAAAATTTCAATATATTTTTCTAAAAGTGGAGACGAGGGGAGTTGAACCCCCGACCTTCCCGGTGCGAACGGGATGTTCTCCCAGCTGAACTACGTCCCCACTAAAATTTGGTGTGTTTTCTGCTATTTCAAAACCTCAGTATACGGCGCTTAAGCACCGTATACTTTTGTTGTTAAACTAGTGATTAGTGGTTAGTGAAACAACAATGACAGGGTCATTGTTGTCCTTTGCCACTACATTTTTTTTCACTTCTTCTCTGTGGACCATGGACCATCAACCCAAAAACACTTCCTATCCACCTACCTGCCACCACCCATCACCTATAATTTTCCGACCATTTTCGGAGTAGAGCCTTCAGGCTCGTTGAAATAGAGCCTTTTAGGCTCGTTAGGAATAGAGCCTTTAGGCTCGTTATATTATCTCCACGAGGCTAAAGCCTCTACTCCAAGAATTTTGGGTAAACAAAAGGCAAAGCTGGCGCTTTGCTGCTACTCTTAATTTCCCTCCTATCAAGGAGGGATCAAGGGAGGTGTTTATATACACACCCCTTTAATCCCCTCTTGATAGAGGGGAACACACCCCTTAATCCCCTCTTGATAGAGGGGAAGGCAAAGCTGGCGCTTTGCTGCTACATTATTTCTTTTTCACTTTCTCACTTTTTCACTATTTCACTTTTTCACTTTTTTTCACTTTCTTACTTTCTCTCTTTTTCCTATCTCCTAGCTGCTATTCAGCTATCTTACTCATAGGATTATTTTTTCCTGTAAGCGGTTAAGAATGAATCACAATATAGTTGTTTTCCCAACAACAGTTCTGCGGTGATGATTGCATCCATTAGTTCGTGATCTAACGGGTTTAAAATTGCGCTATCAAGTCCTGAAGATAATGCTAACACAACATATGTACGATCAATTAGACTTCTGTATTGAGTTCCTTGGGAAACGTTTGAAAGGCCGAGTAAAGTTTTTGGTGGTGGGTCAGAAATAACTTTTATTTGTTGTATAACTTCAAGCACAGCGACAGCGTTTTGTTGTGCTACATTTATAGGTAATATTACAGGGTCAATATAGAGGTTAGAAATATCGTAGTCGTATTCTACACATTTCTGGATAATATTAGTTACGAGTTCCATTTTTCCTGTGGTATCTTGTGGAACGCCATATTTTGATATAGTTAAAGCGATAAGTTTTGCATTATATTTTTTTGCTAATGGTACGAAAATATCAAGTTTTTCGCTATCTGCATGTGTTGAGTTAAGTATAGCTGCATCTCCTGCAAGTTTTAATCCTTCTTCCATTATATCAGGTTTTGTAGTATCAATAGCTAATGGTGCAGAGGTAACTTCGCGGATAGTAGTAATAAGCCATTTCATATCCTGCAGAGGATTTACAGATTCAGGTCCCACGTTGACATCTAACGCATCAGCACCTGCTTCGAGTTGTTGTTTAGCGAGTTCTTTAATATATTCAGAATTTCGCTCTTTTATAGCTTGGTTGACTTTTTTAAACATACCATTAATTTTTTCGCCGATTATATACATAAATTTTTCCTCCGTGTGTTAGTAGTTCTGTTAACTTTTTTTTATGAAATTTTGTAATCAGTAATTGGTAATCAGTAATTAGCATATAAAATTTCTGCAACCACATAGTCGTTGCAGTCACCTGAAAATCTTTGTAGCCGGCGCTTAAGCGCCGGCTATTATTCCCTGAAATTTCTTAAAACGAACCCCAATTTTTTGTAGACTGCAATTAATTGCCGTCTACTACTACTCGTTAAATTATAATTTTTTCTTCACGAGGCTAAAGCCTCTACTCCAAGAATTTTGGGTAAACAAAGGGCAAAGCTGGCGCTTTGCTGCTACTCTTAATTTCCCTCCTATCCAAGGAGGGATCAAGGGAGGTGTTTATAAACACACCCCTTGGTCCCCTCTTGATAGAGGGGAACACACCCCTTGGTCCCCTCTTGGTAGAGGGGAAGGCAAAGCTATCGCTTTGCTGCTACATTTTCTTTTTCACTATTCTCTTTTTCTTCAAAAGGTTCAGAAGTTTCACTTAACACAGGTTCGTTAAAAGTTGTTTCAGGGATAGACTTTTCTAACCTCAACTGTTCAATTTGTTTTAAAGACAATTCCAGTTGTTTTTTTCTTGTAGTGGTAAGTATTTCGTATTCTTTTTGTGCTTCTTCAATTTTTTTACCGATTTTTTCAAGCGAATCTACAAACATACTCCATTTTTTGTAAAATGTACCAAGTAGAGCCAATATTTGTCCTGTGGTACGTTCTAAATTAAAATTGTCTATTGCTTGCCTGATTATTGCAAGTATTGCGTACAATGTCAGTGGTGAACAAAGGATGACTTTATTTTTCATTGCTTCATCTATTATGGAAGGTTCGTGTTGGTTGATAAACGCGTAGACTTGTTCATTTGGTATGAAGACAATAACATAATCTAAGGTATTTTCTTGTGGGTTAATATATTCTTTTGTAGTTACTTCTTTTATACGTTTTCTTACATCTTCTAAAAATTTTCTTTTATAATTTTCTTTTTCAGGTTCTTCAACTTCAAGGTAACGTAGATAATTGTCTAATGGAAATTTTACGTCCATATTTACTTTGAGGTTCTGCGGTAACAAAAATGTATAATCAGGTCGGTTCTTCACAGTGTCCATTACTTTTTGTTTATAATAATTTATTCCTTCAATAAACCCTGCTAACCGTAAAACATCTTCCGCCATACGTTCACCCCATTGTCCACGAACTTTACTGTTAGCCAGGGCGGTTTGTAGTTTTGTTGTAGTTTCCTGTAGTTTAGCGGTTTGTTCTGCATGGAATTTTATTTGTGTAGTAATTTGTGCAAATTTTTGTTCTCTATCTTTTTCTAAGAGTGAGACCATATCTTGAACTTTTTGTAGTTCGGTTTTTAAATCAGTTTCTATATTTTGTAATGTTTTATCTATTAACTTTCTTTTCTCTTCAAGTTCTTTTTCTGCCAGTTGTAATTGTTTACTGAGAGTATCGTTAGCAAGTTTTAGAAATTCGGATAGTGCCTGTAACGAAAGATTGCCAAAAGATTGTTTAAGAACTTCAATATCCTGATTTCTTTGTGTTTGCAATTTAGCAAGTTCATAGCGACGAAATAAATAAAACACAAAAATTATTACTACAACAAAAACTATCTGTGAAGCGAGTATTATTGTGTAATTCATAGATTTATTTAATTACCTCGTAGACTAATTTATACGGCAACTTTTTTTTCTTAGGATAGATTTTGTATGAGGAAAGTAATTTATCTTTTACCATTTCAAACTTTTCTTTATTATTGTAGTATACTTCCATTAACGGTTCGTTTTGTTTTACATAATCTGCGAGTTTTTTGTTAAATTTTATCCCTACGGAATGATCTATTTTATCTTCCATTTTTTCTCTTCCCGCACCTAAAAAAGTAAGACAATTACCGATAAGTTTTGTATCAATATATCCTACGAACCCATTTTTTTGTGCTACTATTTGGGAGGTATACTTTGCCCCGAAAAGTTTCTGTGGATTGTCTATTATAGAGACATCTCCGTGCTGAAATTTTACCATTTGACGAAATTTTTCTATAGCTTCACCAGACGAAATTTTATTTTTTAACAACTTTACTGCTTCTTCGTGAGTTTTTACTTTTTGAGCTAATAACAACATTTTTGCAGCTAAATATAACACGAGTTCTGTGATATCTTTAGGTCCTTCACCTTGCAAAATTTTTATTGCTTGAAAAATTTCTACTGAATTACCTGCATATTCGCCTAACGGTTGGTTCATATCTGAAATAACTGCGAGAGCTTTTTTCCCACAACTTTTCATAATTTCTACCATAGTTTTTGCTAACAATTTTGCATCTTCGTATTTTTCCATAAACGCGCCGTTACCTGTTTTAACATCAAAAACTATTGCGTCGCATCCTTCAGCCAATTTTTTGCTTGTAATAGATGCTGCAATTAATGGTATAGAATCTACGGTTGCTGTTGCATCTCGTAATGCATAAATTTTTTTATCTGCTGGGACTAACTGTTGTGACTGGCTGATTATTGCGACACCGATAGTTTTTACCTGATTAACGAACTCTTCTTCTTTAAGTTCTACAACAAAACCAGGTATGGATTCTAACTTATCCAACGTTCCGCCGGTATGTCCTAACCCGCGGCCTGAAATCATAGGGACAAAAATTCCAGTTGTAGCTATTAACGGTGCTAAAGATAACGATACACCGTCACCTACACCGCCAGTTGAATGTTTATCTACCACACACACTTCGTTTTTCTTTTTATGTAGGAAGGAGAAATCGTAAACTTTCCCTGAGTTTACCATTGCTTGTGTAAAATATCTAAGTTCGGTTTTATCCATTCCGTTAAAAAAAATTGCCATTAACAATGCTGACATTTGATAATCAGGAAGCTTGTTTTCTACATAAGAGTTTATTACAAAATCAATTTCTTGTTTACTAAGAGTTTCTCCGTTTCTTTTTTTATAAATTATTTCGTACATCCTCATAATGTTACAACTGTTTTACCACTTCTTTTATCAATTTATTAAGTTTTCCGGCAACTTTTGTTGCAGTTTCTAAAACTTCTATATGTGATAAAGGTTTCGTAGAAATACCTGCTGCAAGGTTTGAGATATAACTTATTGCAAGAACTTTTATTCCGGCTTGTTTTGCAACAATTGCTTCTGGGACAACTGACATACCTACAACATCTGCACCAAGTTTTTTAAACATTTGTATTTCAGCTGGTGTTTCATAAGATGGTCCACGGCATGCAAGGTATACGCCTTCATAAACTTTTATTTTAACCTTTTTTGCAACAGATTTTGCTAAATCACGTAGTTGTTGTGAATACGCATCTGTCATATCAGGGAAACGTTCACCAAATTCGTCGTAATGTTCACCGCGTAATGGATTGTCACCCATAAGATTTATATGGTCTTTTACAAGGACAATATCGCCGGGTTTTAACGGTAATTTACCTTTTATTCCGCCTACTGCAGAAGTTAAAATAAGATATTGAACACCAATTTTTTTCATAACCCGTATAGGGAAAGTGACTTCTTTTAAACTATATCCTTCATAAAAATGTATCCTTCCTTGCATCACTATTACAGGTTTTTCTTCCAACTTGCCAAAAATAAAATTTCCTTTATGTCCACAAACAGTTGACTTTGGCATTTCAGGTATTTCGTGGTACGGGATTACACATATCCGATTAACAGTTTCTGCAATATCGCCAAGACCTGAACCTAAAACTATTCCACAAAGAGGTTCAAAACCGTTAATTTCTTTTTTTATAAATTCTACTGCAGAGTTTATTTTATCCAATAATGTTTTTTCCATATTTTTTCCTTGGTTCCTTGGTAACATTTTAGTCACCTAAAAATTTTTGTCTACGGCGTTTCTCAAAGCAAAGCTAACGTTTTGCCGCTACATTTTCTTTTTCACTTCTTCTCTGTGGACTATAGACAATGGACCATCAACCCAAAAACACTCCCTATCCACCTACCTGCCATCACCTATCACCTATAATTTCCCGACGATTTTTCGGAGTAGAGCCTTCAGGCTCGTTGGAATAGAGCCTTTAGGCTCGTTATATTATAATATTTTCTTCACGAGGCTAAAGCCTCTACTCCAAGAATTTCAACACTACTCTTAATTTCCCTCCTATCAAGGAGGGATCAAGGGAGGTGTTTATAAACACACCCCTTAGTCCCCTCTTGATAGAGGGGAAAGCAAAGCTGGCGTTTTGCCGCTACATTTTCTTTTTCACTTTCTCACTTCCCATATCCCATCCACCTTTTTTCAAACAAAAATTTCGTTTACAAAACTTGTCCCAACAGAAATTTTTTGTAACGAGAACAGTTCATCTACAGTTTTTGCAATATCAGCAAAAGTTTTGCGAACAGAAAGATTTTTCCCTTGTAAGAAACGAGAGTTTTTAGAAAATACCAGCAACGGTACATACTCCCGTGTATGGTCAGTATGAAATTTATAAGTAGGGTCGTTACCATGGTCTGAAGTAATTATTAACAAATCCGTATCTTTCAGTTTTTCAATTATTCTTGGCAACTGCTCGTCAAAATATTTTAACCCTTCATAATATTCTTTTACTACCCGACGGTGTCCCCATAACATGTCAAAATCTACCAAGTTCGTAAAAATCAAAGTTTTAGGTTCAATAAATTGTTCTATAGCAACGATTGTTGTCTCAATACCTTCTTTATTATTTTTTGAATGTATTGTATGAGTTAACCCTTGGTTGGCAAATATATCTTCTATTTTACCGATACCTACAGTTGTCCCAGCACAATCTTTTATATAATCCAGCAATGTTGAAGAAAAAGGTTTTATACTATAATCACGACGGTTCTCTGTCCGACGAAAATTTTCTTTATTTGTTCCTACAAACGGTCTTGCAATAACACGGCCTATTTTATGATTTTCAAACGGTGGGTTGCCAAGCATCTCACGAGCAATCTCGCAGTAACGGTATAACTCTTCTAACGGTATAACTTCTTCGTTTGCAGCGATTTGGAACACACTGTCTGCTGAAGTGTACACAATAGGATAACCTGTTTTTATATGTTCTTCACCTAAAATTTTTAGTATCTCTGTTCCTGAACAAGGGAAATTGCCTAAAGTTTTTCTTCCGATACGATGTTCAAACTCTTGAATAATTTCTTTTGGGAAACCGTTTGGATATGTTGGGAACGGTTCGTTAAGTATAAGTCCAGTTATTTCCCAATGTCCCGTAGTAGTATCTTTACCTTTGGAAACTTCAGCCATTTTACCATAACATCCTACTATTTTACTTTTATCTTTTATTTGTGAATAAATTTCGTGGTTAGTGATTAACTCGTAAATTCCTAACGAAGCAAGGTTGGGTAAATTAAATTCTGGAATGGATTCACAGATATGTGTAAAAGTATTTGCAGTTTCGTCTTTATATTCTTTTGCATCAGGTAAAGCACCAACACCAAAACCGTCAAGGACAATTAATATTACACGGTTTATTAGCATAGTAATTTTTTTCATATAAAAAAAATTTTTGTTTTGCAATATTTAATTTGAAAATTTATAGGTACAAATTTTTTTTTGAAACATTTTTATAGTTTTTACGTATTTATAAATAGAAACGCATAAAATCTCTTTAGTGGCTAACTCGTTTTTAAAGTGAGAAGAAAAATTGATGAAAATAATTTTAAAAAATTTGTTTGTTGGAATAAAGAAGAACTAAACCAGATGGAAGCGTTGCTTAATTTTGTTTCTTACAAGTTACAAAATAAAAAAATATCCGGGATTAAAAAAGAAGAAATTCTTGCCGTGGTTCAGCAAGAAGTTTACAACAAGGTTGAAAAGTTGAACCAACCGTTGGAACTTCCTTACGTATTTCCGAAGTTTAATTTTTCTTTAATTCAAGAGGTTACACAATATGTAGTTTTGCCGTTAGTAGTGTGTATATTTTTTCTTGTGTTAACCTTTCGGGTGGTAGAAAAAATTCATCCTGCGGTAACAGTTGTATTTCAGAGTTACCAACCTACAGCACAAAAAGTTGAGTTAGTAGGCGATTTTACCGGTTGGCAACCAATAAAATTATCCCGTAAGAACGGGTTTTGGGAAATAAAGGTTAAATTAAAACCTGGCCAGTACAGGTATTTGTATATTATAGATAATGTTCCACAGTTAGACCCAGCAAAAGAAATTTTGGAAGATATGTTTGGGAACAAAAATTCTGTGATTTATGTTTAACAATCTGGTGTGTGACAAGAGGTAGGTGGGGTAGGGAGTGGTTGGTTGATAGTCCACGGTCCACAGTCCACAGTCAATAGAGTGAAAAAGTGAGAGAGTGAGAAAGTGAAAAAGAAAATGTAGCGGCAAAGCGTCAGCTTTGCTAAATATTTGTTCATTGTTTTAATAGTAATGTTGAAATATGATATTAATTTTATTTTTTGTTTTTTTAATCCCTTCTTTTTCCTGTTCTTCAGAAATAAATGTTTATTTTACTGACCCGCAAAA
>CALJEJ010000045.1 GCA_938074745.1 uncultured Endomicrobiia bacterium | reverse complement strand
GTGAGAAAGTGAAAAAGTAAAAAAGTGAGAGAGTGAAAAAGATAGGTGGTAGGTAGGGGTAGTGAAAAAGTAAAAAAGTGAGAAAGTGAAAGAGTGAAAAAGAAATTAAAGATATAATGTAGCTGCAAAGCGTAAGCTTTGCTTTCCCCTCTATCAAGAGGGGACCGAGGGGTGTGTTTAAAATTAGGTGGTAGGTGGATAGGGGGGTTTGGTTGATAGTCAACGGTCCACAGTCCACAGAAAAGAAGTGAAAAAGTGAAAAAGAAATAATGTAGCTTTGCTTTGTACTGCAATGACTGTGGTATTGTGGTTCTTGTTTCCCTAATCACTAACCACGAACCACTAATCACTGGTATAACAACAAAAATGTTGGGTGATAGGTGGTAGCAGGAAGCTGGAAGTGAATGTTGAGATGGAGGTCAATAGTCCACAGTCCATTGTCCACGGAGAGAAAAAGTAAGAGAGATTAAAAAATGTTGGTTTTTTAGTTGTTAAGTCAACAACTAAAAAATTTTACAAAATATCTGACATACATTAAAAATAGCGGAGGGGTTACAACAATGACTGCAAAAGATAGACGAAAAAAGTTCCGTATAGTTCACAAATTGCAACTAAAATACACTTTGAGTTTATTGGTCCCATTTTTTATAATTTTGATAATTGTAGAATTACAAATGTTTTACATAATAAAATGGTTATTGCCTGCAAGAGAATTTGTGGAAACACAAAATATAATTGTCAGCAGTATTGTGTTAACAATGCTTGAAGTGTTAATTTTGTTAATTTTAGCAGGTATGATTAATATAATATATCTTCACCGTATTGCAGGTCCTATTAATAGAATTATAAAAGAACTTAATGAAATGGAAAAAACAGGAAATTATCATTTATTATCAGTTCGTAAAGATGACGAAATTCAACCTATGATAACAGAATTTAACAAGATACTTGCTAAATTTATACAACAAAAATAATGAAGAAAATTTTATACATTGTTATTTTAGTATTACTTGTTTTTCTTACACTGTTTTTTTCTAAAAAATTTGAAATACCTAAACTTCCGGGTATGGTATATATCCCTGCTGGCGAAATAATCTTAGGCAGTGATGAAGGTTTCCCTTATGAAGGTCCGAGACAAAAAATATTTGTAAAACCTTTTTATATTGACAAAACCGAAGTTACTAATAAACAATATAAACGGTTCATAGACGATACAGGTTATCCTGCACCACCTCACTGGAAAAATAATACTTATCCCAAATATCAAGATAATTATCCTGTAACAAATGTGTCACTTGACGATGCAGAAGCGTACGCAAAATGGGAAGGTAAACGGCTTCCTACGGAAATTGAATGGGAGAAAGCTGCACGTTCTACCGACGGAAGAATTTATCCTTGGGGGAATTACTGGAGACATGGTATCGCTAACATAAGTTTTTTATTCGGTTTAGGAAGAATAAAAGAAACCGCAAGTACTCCAACAGATATTTCTGTATACGGATGTTACGATTTAGCAGGGAATGTTCGTGAATGGACTAAAACAAAGTTTGAACCATATCCTGGATATATCGGAGATAAAAAATATTTTAATAGTGAACTGTATGTAATTCGTGGCGGGTCTTACAAACTTCCTAAAAACTTTTGTTTCAGTTACCGTCGTGACGCATTACCGAGGACAACAAAATTGCCTGATTTAGGGTTCCGTTGTGTAAAAGATGTAAAGTAATAGAAGACTAACAGTCTTCTACTACTAATGTATGTATTTTAAGAGTTTAAAATTTCTTTTGCAATTTCGTCTTCTGCTTCTGTGATAAAAGGAATTCCTGTAACTTCTTCAGTTTCTCGGTTACAAGAGAACAAATCGTCCCGAGAAATAACACAACAAGAAAACTTTCTTGCCCCAGCCATAAGTTGTTGTAATCCCGCAGCAAGTTTGTCACATAAAGTATATAAAGCGATAGCGCCAAAAGGAATGTTTTTCATTTCCTCTTTACCAACTTTTTTCTCAACTTCGTAATAACAAGCAAAAATTTCTTCAGGTTTTGACCCAAACTGTGAAACTGACGCAGGTAGTTTGTCCCAGTTACCGTTCACTTTTTGTTTATTTTCTGGTTTAAGCACACCTTCTATGTTTGCACCTAAAAATCCTGGTATCATCAACGCCCTACCCATACATACAAGTTTCACATATGGAGCGCCTAATGCTAACGCTTTAAATATATGATCTTCTCTTGCAAACCCGCCTGCAAACGACATATCTACAACTTTTTTGTTTTTCTTAGACTTTTTATATTTTTTCTCAAGTATAGTTGCATATTCATATGCTTTTGAATGTAAATATATTGATGGTACACCCCAGGTTTCCATCATATTCCACGGACTCATCCCTGTTCCACCACCTGAACCGTCTATAGTAAGAAGGTCCAACTCAGCTTCAGAAGCAAACTTTATTGCCATTGCTAAAGCTTCCATACCATACGAACCTGTCTTAAGAGTAATTCGTTTAAACCCAAGTTTTCTTAACCTTTCAACTTCTTTCATAAACGCATCTCTTACTTGTTTCCAACTTGATAACGAGGTATATCCTATTCTACTATGTCTTGCAATACTTTTTATTGCACCGGATTTAAACGCTTCTTCTACTTCGGGTTTATCCGGGTCAGGGTCTACTATATACCCACGTTTCTTAAGAAGTTTCGCATATTCAAGGTCAGTAACTTGTATTTCACCGCCGATATCTTTTGCACCTTGACCCCATTTTAATTCTATTATCACTTTATCACCGTATTTGTCAATAATATATTCTGCAACACCGTTTCTTGTATCTTCTACATTCATTTGGACAATTATTGCACCGTACCCATTAAAGTATTTAAGATAAGTTTGTATTCGTCGGTCAAGTTCTGGCGCTTTCACAACTTTACCGTTTTTAAATTCAGCTTTTTTATCCACACCGACAACATTTTCACCTACAACAATAGGGAAACCTACCAACGCTGCACCTACTGCAAACCCTTCCCAATATTTTTGAGCAATAAAAGTTGACCCTAACGCACCTGTCATTATAGGAAGTGCTGATTTTGTTTTAACTTTATTACCAAACTCTGTCTCAAGGTTCACATTCGGGAAAATACAGTCATCTTCAGAATTAGACAACCCTTTAGGTAACCCTTTTGCACCATACAACCTTCCGTTAATTCTTAAAGAGTTATAACTTACTCCGAGATGGATAGTGTTTGCACTTCCTGCAGTAATAAAACCAAAATCGCGTGGGTACAACATTTTTCGTCCTCTTAACGAAGAAAGCCAAGTTTCACATTTACCTGCACAATCTGACATACACAATGTACATAGGCCTGATTCACACGGGTTACCACGGTTCACTGTACCTAACGCATCGTTAGTTTTTCTAAATTCTATCATAGCATTATAACCTCCATAAGAAATAAAATATGTGAAAAATAAACCTTCATTGGTTTGAATTGGTTTTTAGACAAGTTCGTCGTTGGATAGAATTTTACCCACTTCTTTGTGGGAAGTTGTAACTAAATTACAATAATTTAAAAAATTTGTCAACAGCTGGGAAAAAATTTTATTCTTTGTCTTCAAAAGCAACAATTATAAACCTTGCAACTTCTTTAATCGGTTTTTGCAGGTCCATACTTTTCTTTTGTAAAAACTTATGTGCTTGTTCTTCAGAAAATCCTCGGTGTTTAATAAGTAACGCTTTTGCACGGTCTACAAGTTTCTTTGTCTCCAAAGCATCTTTGGTAAGAATAAGTTCTTCTAACAACCTTGTATTTTCTATTGCTAAAGCTGCTTGGTTTGCTATTGTTTGTAAAATATTTATCTCTACTGACGAAAATTCGTGTGGAGTAGTTGTATAAATATTAAGGACACCTATTACTTTGTCTTTTATCACCATTGGAACTGCTAACATTGAACACAACCCTTCTTCCTTTGCAATTTCAGGATACATATATCTTGGGTCGGTCTTAACATCTAACACAAATATTGGTTTTTTTTCTTTTACTGCAAGACCACTTATGCTACTGCCAACTTTTACTGGCGGTTTAGTTTTGTATTTTTCTGACAAACTCTGTGTTGCTTTTATTATAAGTTCGTTTTTCTTTTCATCTAAAAGCATTATAGAACATATTTTTGAACCAAACATATCTGCTGTAAGTTTTACAATTTGTGTTAAAATATCGTCTAAAAATTTTGAGGATACAATTGTTGAACTTATAAGAGAAAGTGTTTCAAGTCCTTTAATCAACTTTTTACTTTTTTGACGTTGGGTTTTCATTTTACTTTTTATAAATAAACATCTTAGGTAAAGAAAGTTTATGTTGAATTTTTTTCTTTGTAGAAACAACTTTATTATAAAGTTCTTTATCTACATCTTTAGGTTGTATGTTTTTCTCTATACATTCTATAATTTTGTCAAGTTGTTGGTAAGTTATTCCCATCTCTTCTTCATCAGTTTGTCCTTGCCACAAACCTGCAGAAGGTGGTTTGACGATAATCCTTCTCGGTATTTTTAACATCTCGGCTAATTTTACCACCTGCGTTTTTGTAAAATCACCCAAAGGTAACAAATCTACACCACCATCACCATATTTCGTAAAATATCCCATTGTAAGTTCTGACTTATTCCCTGTGCCTATTACTAAATAGTCTAATTTGTTTGCAAAATGATATAAAGTCACCATTCTTAATCTAGGTTTTATGTTCACAACTGCAAGTTCTTTACTATACGGGTCTATACCCAGAGTTTCACAGAAGGACAAAAATACTTTTTCTAAATTAACAATTTTATAGTTGAGTTTAAACTTTTTTATTATTAACTTAGCATCGGTTATGTCTTGTTTATTTGAAAAACATGGAAGTATCAATGCAAGATGTTCTTTAGGAAAAGCATTTTTGCACAAAACAGAAACAACTGCTGAATCCACACCACCACTTAAACCAAACACAACACCTTTTTTATTTGCCTCAGTAACTTGAGTTTTTATCCAACAGACAATTTCTTTTATAACAGTTTTATTCATTTAAAAGTTATACTTTTTCTTTCGCTACTTTTACTAAATGGTAAAACAATGGATGTGGGTTAAGAAACCGTGATTTAAATTCAGGATGAAACTGTACCGCTATAAAGAACGGATGGTCTTTAAGTTCCACAATTTCTACTAAATTTCCTACAGGATGTGTCCCACTTATTACCAACCCGTGTTTCTGAAGTAACGGAATATATTTATTATTTACTTCGTATCTATGTCTGTGTCGTTCATAAATTTTTGTAGCCTGATAAACTTTGTACGCTAATGTACCTTTTTTTATTCTACATAAATACGCTCCAAGACGCATTGTACCACCTTTGTATTTGACCATTTTTTGACTTTCCATAAGGTCAATCACAGGATGAGATGTTTTTGTATCAAATTCTGTAGAATTCGCATCTTTAAGTCCACAGATGTTCCTGGCAAATTCTATTACTGCAGTTTGCATACCTAAACATATACCTAAAAACGGTATTTTATTTTCCCTAGCATATTTTACTGCTTGAATTTTACCTTCAACACCACGTTCGCCAAACCCGCCCGGAACTATTAAACCTTTTACATCTTTAAGTTGAACTTCAAAATTTTTTTGTTCCACGTCTATATACCTAATGTCAACTTTTACATCATTATGGATTCCAGCATGAAACAATGCTTCAAGAATACTTTTATATGCATCTTTAAGTTGTGTATATTTCCCTGCAACACCTATTGGGATTGTATCAGTTAATTTCTCATATTTTTCTACCAACCTTGACCATTCTGTGATATCAACTTTTCTTTGTCTTAATTTTAACTTTTGCAAAATTATTTTATCCAGATTTTGTTCCTTAAGAATTAAAGGGACTTTGTATACACAACTGCCTACATCTGGTTCTATTACAACATCTTCAGGTTCAACATTACAAAATAACGAAAGTTTTTCTTTTATACTTTTGTCTACATTTTTTTCTACCCTACAAATTAAAATATCAGGTTCTATACCTATCTCTCTTAATTTCATCACACTATGCTGGGTAGGTTTTGTTTTAATTTCTTCAGCTGCTTTGATATAAGGTAGTAATGAAATATGAATATATACTACATTATCTCTACCAACATCTAACCTTACCTGCCTTATCGCTTCTAAAAAAGGTAAACTTTCAATATCACCAACTGTCCCACCAATTTCTGCTATAACAATATCTTTCCCTCGAGATAAACGGTATATTGCAGATTTTATTTCGTTAGTAATATGGGGTACTACTTGAACTGTTTTCCCAAGATATTCACCATACCTCTCCTTATATAACACACGTTCATAAATTTGTCCTTGGGTAACATTGTTTTTGTTTGACATGTTTTGGTTAAGATATCTTTCGTAATGACCTAAATCCAAGTCTGTCTCTGCGCCATCCTCAGTAACAAACACTTCACCGTGTTGATACGGGCTCATCGTTCCAGGGTCTACATTTAGGTATGGGTCAAATTTCAATACATCTATACGGTACTTATGAGATTTTAACAACATTCCAATGGATGCAGTGGTAATTCCTTTACCTAAAGACGAGACTACACCGCCTGTAATAAAAATAAATTTTGTTTTCATTTTCACACCCCTTAATTATAATAGCAGTTACAAAAATTCATAAATAATATCAAGTGATATAAACCAATGTTGAGTTAGTCAAATAAATATATATTGATTTCTTACTCAGCATTTAAGGATTGTTTAGTTAGGTTTTAACCTTCTAAACATTTTTACCACTTTATTAAATACTTCTGTTGTTCTTTTGGCACATACCATTTTATAAAATTCCAACCAATACCTGATTTTGCAAGTTCTACATTTTTAAATCTTTTGTGTACTACAGGCATTGATTCTGGATAGTAAAGAAATACATATGGAATGTCGTCATGAATAATTTTATGTATCCTTTGATAAATCTTTTTTCTTCGTTCAAAATTAAATTCTTTCCTACCAAGTTCTAATAACTGGTCAACTTCTTTGTTTTCGTACGAAACAAAATTGTATTGACCTGGTTTTTTCTGGCTTGAATGCCAAATAGAATATTGGTCAGGGTCACGAGATAATGACCAGCCAAGAATTACTGCATCAAAATTCCTCGGTGTAATAAAGTTGTTGATAAACACTGACCATTCTATAATTTGTATCTCAACATCTATACCAACAGAACGTAACTGTCTTTGGATAATTTCAGAAATTAACTGTCGCGATTTGTTCCCCTGGTTGGTCATAAGAGTGAACTTGAATTTAACAATTTTGTTGTTCTCTAATTTTTTTTCAAGTATACCGTCACCATCATAATCCACCCAACCAGATTGGGTAAGCAACTTTCTTGCCAGTTGTGGGTCATACTTAAAATCTTCTACTTTCTCGTTATACGCCCAAGATTGTGGTGGGAACGGTCCCGTAGCAGGTTTACCTTTGCCAAGTAAAACACCTTTAATAATCTCCTGTTTGTTTATTGCTGAAGCAATTGCTAACCGAACATTTCTGTCTTGAAAAATTTCGCGTGTAAGGTTAAAACCTAAATATGTATACGAAAATGAAGGATAACTAAATTTGTTGTAGTTTTTAAAAAATTCGTCATACGCAAAAAACTGGTCCGGAGTAAGAGACATTGAATCTATACTTTCGTTACGCAATTCTAAAAACTGGATGCTTTGGTCAGGAATTATACGAAATACATATTTTTGTATATACGGTTCTCCTTCAAAATACTCTTTGTTTGCTACAAGTTCTATTTTTTCGTCAGTAACCCAACGAAGAAATTTGTAAGGTCCTGTACCTATCGGATTTCTATTTGCAGGATTTTTATGAAAATCATATTTCGGATTGTTAAAAATATGTTCAGGGATTATTCCTATACCCCAAGATTCCAAAGCTGGAACAAAAGGAGTTTTATAAACAAATTTTACAGTATAATCATCTATTATCTCACAATTTTTAATTAACATAAAATCTGACGAATACGGCGTTTTAATGTTTGGATCTACAAGTTTTTCATAAGTAAATTTTACATCTTTTGAAGTAAATTTTTTACCGTCGTGCCATTTAACATTTTTACGTAAGAAAAAAATTATTTCCTTACCACCATCTTTTATTTCCCAACGTTCTGCCAAATCGCCTACAAGAACTAAATCTTTATCATATTTTACTAACCCGTTGTAAACTAACGAGTTTATTGCAGCAGAAGCAGAATCGCTCGCTAAAATAGGGTTTAAATAGGAAGCGTCACCTAACGAAGCATCTATATATATATCCCCATAGTCTTGACAAAAAATCGTAGTAATAAATAAAAATTTTATTACTACCACAATAACTAATATTTTACTTTTAGTTGGAAAGTTCATAGCAGCTAAAAATGTAAGAAAAAAAGGGACAGTTGTAATATCTATTTAGGATAAAGTTCTACAATAACATTTTTCCCAGTAAAAACTTTTTTCATTGTTTCACGGACATCGTTAATGGTTATTTTTGATATCTCGTCAATATATTTATTATCAAACTCATACCCTAAACCCATAATCTCCCAAAAACCTAAATACCAACCTTGACGTAAATTTGTCTGGTGGTCAAGTAAGAACCGTCCTTTAAATTTTTGTTTTGCCTGTTGTAAATCTTCTTCATTGAACAACCTGCCCTCTTTTAGGTCTGTAATTATTTTTTCAATGTTGTGTTTTGCAATATCCATTCTTGCTGCATCTAAACCTAAATATATAACAAAATGACTTTGTAACTTTCGTGTTGGATAAAAACTGTTTGTTTCATAACACAACGAATTCTCTTCTCTTAAAATTTGAAACAGTTTACTACTCATACCACCACCAAGATATGTGTTTAAAAGTTTCAACGCAAAATATTCTTTGATATTAAGCTGGTTTATTTCCGGCGCTAGGTAACCATACATTAAATACCCTTGTTTAAATTTTGTCTTTTTTACTACACGAACATTTTTAGGTTCTACTTTTTTAATTGTAACAACAGGTAAATTGATTTTTTTAACATTAGAAAAATATTTTTCCACAATTTCTTTAGCAAACTCGTATTCAACATCGCCACAAACTACTATCACGAGATTATTTTTCTGTGTATCTACACCATAAAACTTTTCCCACCAAGAAACAATGTCTTTTCTTTTTATTTTTCGTAAAGTTTTTATCTTTTTTTCTTCCAACCTACCGTATGGATGACCTTTATAAAGGTTAGAAAGTAAATAATCAACTGAAACATTGAATATGCTATCCTTACGTGCAATTATTCCTGCGATAATATTCATTTTTTCTTTTTCAATTTCTTCTTGTGGGAATGTGGGATATAAAAACACATCTGAAAGTATTTCTATTGACTTTTCAAAATATTGTTTACCTACAGCACAAGAAAGTTCACAATAATCGTAATCAGCAGAACTTCCTATACTCCCTCCAACAGATTCTATTTCTTCAGCAATTTGTTGTGCAGTTCTATGTTGAGTCCCTTTTAAGATTACAGATTGTAAAAGTTGTGTAATCCCAGAGAAATTTTCTGGTTCATAGATACTACCTAAATTTAAAAATATAAGTGTACCCACTATGGGTATCTCAGGATTGTATTTGTGAATAAACACTATACCATTAGATAATATCTCTTTTCTAATACTGGTGGCACTAAACAAAAATATGTTGTTCATCATAATAAACACAGTAATTACAAAAATGTATCTGTTGAGCATAAATTGGTATACTAACTTTTTTGTTTTAAATTCAACATCTACATAGGATTTAAAGAAAAATTTTCTAAATTAAACATAATATGGCTATTTTTTAACAACACCTCTATGTTACCGTTACTACTTGTTGAAAATAAAGGAATACCGAAATTCTTTAGTTTAGAAACCCATACAGATTTGTCCGTTGAAACAATACAAAACTTTGTAGACAAATATTTTTTAGATATCATATAGGATAACAAATCTATATCTTCTTTGTATTTTCCATGTCGTGGAATTTGTAGTAGAGTAAAATCTGTGTTTAACTTTTCATGTTTTAACAAGTTTATTACTTGAGCCATAGGTAAATCGTTCGTCAGTAAACAACTGAATTTGTTATATTTCAGCTTTATTAACATAGAATTTTCATCATAGATACTAATTTCATCTGTTGCTTGCCATACGTATGAAGGTATAATGGTCAACTGTATGTTTTTTAATTTTAGATACTGTTTGTTTTTTATAACTATAAGATTTATCTTCTTGTTATATGCAATCCGCAACAGTTCTTTATATTCTTTCTCTGAAGAAACAAAATTGTTTATAACAATATTTTTTATCTTAAAAAAATTTTCAAGCAAATATTTTAAACCAAAATAGTGTGGATAATGTGGATGAGAAATTATTACATATTCAATTTCTTTAACTTTATTTTTTAACAAATATGCTGAAACAATATATTTCCCAACATCAAAGTTTAGTTCTCCACCAGTGTCAATCAAACAAACTTTGTCATCATCAAAAATTATAACACAATCACCTAAACCTACATTCAAAAATGTTATTCTGTGTTTATATTTGGCTGGTGTAATGTTAATAAACAAAATTGTAACGCTTATTAAAAAACCAAAAATTATAGTTTTGATTTTGAAAGAATATCTCGGGATGACTAAAAGAATTAAAAAATATACTAACATTGAGAAACTACTAGGTGAGAATGTATTTATTACACTAAATGGTAAATTTGAAAAAAATTTTATTATCTCAAGATATATTGAGTAACAAAATGTTACTATTCTTGCCATAGGATAACTTATGTTAGGAATTAACAATGTGGTATAATATCCTAACCCTAACCATAACATTACAGAACTTATTGGTATTATTATAATATTTGATATTAACCCTACAATTGAAATTTTGTTAAAATAATACATAACTAACGGTAAAGTAAAAATCTGTGCTGAAAATGTCACTAAAAAAAGTTGAACAATATAGCGAACTATAAAATTTATTTTTTCTAAATATTCTTTTATTTTATTATTAAGAAATCTGTAATAATATGAAATACCAAAACAAGCACAAAAAGATAACTGAAACGATGGGTTAAACAAGTTTCTCGGGTTGGAGATTAAAATTATTATCGCAGCCAAAGATAAAGAATGGTATACACTATGTTCTCTTTTTAACAACAATGTAATACAAAAACAAACCAAAATTATCGTTGCACGAACAACTGGCGGAGAACAGCCAGTTAAAAGTGTGTACAATATTACCCCAAACATACTTAATATAATCTTTATTTCACGTGGAAAAATAATTACGAATTTCAAAAAAGTATAAAGAAACAAATAAACAAAACCTACATGTAACCCACTTACTACTAAAACATGTATAACTCCTGCAGATTGAAAATATTTTTCTATTTCATTAAGTTCTGTATCTTTATACCCAATTGTTATTCTCAATATCAAATTGTTATATGGTGAAGGGATAGTTTTTTTCACATAATCAATAATAACATTCCTTAAATAAAATATTCCTGTAAAAAATTTGTTGTATAGTTTGTCTACTAATCTATTAGAAGGGACAACTGAAATAACATCTTCTATTATGGCAATTTTGTCAATATTATATGAATTATACAAATACTTTTCATAAACATTTTGAAATCCGATATTCTTCAGTCTACATTTCAAAATCACTTTATCAGCAAAAAACAGTTCAGGAGTATCTTCAGATAATTTATATTCAGAAACAAATATTCGTCCTTGTAATGTTTTTATTATATATTCAAAACACTCTCCTGCATCGTTCTTAAACACCACAATACCACTAACTTCTTGTTGTTTCCATTGGGAATTGTTATATTTTACCAGTTGTGTCTCTATCTTATATTGTAGGTAAATAAAGATGAGATATAAGGAAAGAAAAAGAAATAATAAATAATAAAGTGGGTATTGATATATCTTACTCAAAATAATAAGTTTTCTCACCGATGATACGTTCCAGTTCAGACAACATTTTGTCAGAAGGAAATATTTTATAATCTGTCTTAATCAATATCTCATCTAAATTTTTTGTAATAACTTTCAGGTATACCTGTAATTCTCCAGGATATTTCTCAAAAACTCTTTTAAGATTTTCTAAATATTCGTCGTCTATACCAACCTGTGAAATAGTAACATAAATCTTTTTTCTGTTTTTATAAATTTCTTCTTTTGCTTTTTCAAAAGGTAAAATTTCTTCTGCTATAATATTTTTAGTTGTGTCTTTGATAGTCAACTTACCTTTTAAATAAATTACACTATTTTTATGTAAAAAATTATGCACTTTTTCATATAGCTTACTATAAACCAAAACTTCAATCTCACCAGTCAAATCGTCAAAATTAACCTTTGCCCAAGGTTGGCCAGATTTGGAAGTTTCTTTTTTTACACTCATCACCATACCTACTAATTCTACAGGTCTACCTTCCTCTTCAGGTAAATCTTCAACACGAGTAGTAACAACACATTCTATCTCAGGCAAATATTTCTCCAATGGATGGCCTGACCAATATACTGAAGTTAATGAATATTCATAATTTAACAATTCCTGGTTGGTAAGTTTTTCTTCTAACTCATTTGCAGGAACTTTTTGTCTGTCTATTTCCGTGAACAACAAATTTTGTAGTAATGTTTTATTGTTGGTTTTACCTTGCTGTAAAAACGTAAGAATTTTTTTCCTAAATACACATTTCTCTTCTAAAGAAAGATTTTCTTTCCCAGACAAAGAATCCATAGCACCTGATAATACTAACGCTTCAACAACTTTTTTATTAACTTGTCGCACATCAGTCCTCTGAACAAAATCTTCCCAACTTTTATACTTCCCAGTTTTGTTACGTATCTCTACAATAGCAGTAGCAGCACTTTCGCCAACATTTTTTATTGCTAACAAACCAAACCGTATAGATTTATCAGTTTCTTTAGAGAAATAAATATCAGACTTGTTAACGTCTGGTGGTAAAAGTTTAAATTTAAGTTTTTCTACTTCTCTGATATATCTATGGAACTTTTTTTCTTCGCTTGACGGAGCTGTTTTAACGTTAGTGCCAGAACGTAATTCTGAGTTCAACATTGCAATTAAGTATTCTAATGTAAAATTTGCTTTAAGATAAGCACACTGGTACGACAATAATGCATAAGCAGTAGCATGAGATTTGTTGAACCCGTACTCGCCAAAATTTTCTATTTTATCAAAAATTTCTTCTGCAATTTTAGGTTTAATACCATTTTTTTTAGCTCCTTCAATAAATTTTTCCCGTAATAAACTTATTTCATCGGGCATTTTTTTTGCCATTGCTTTCCTTAGAACATCAGATTCTTCAGGAGTAAATCCACACATTAACTGTGCAATTTTCATAACCTGTTCCTGGTATACAATTACACCATATGTCTCTTTCAAAATCTCTTCTAAAATTTTATGTTCATATTCAATTTTACGCCTGTTGTGTTTCCGTTCAACAAACTCGTTTACCATACCGCTACCTATCGGTCCTGGACGGTATAACGCATTACATGCAATGATATCTTCAAAAACTGTAGGTTTTAATTTCCTTAACAAATCGCGCATGCCAAAAGATTCTAACTGGAACACGCCAACAGTATTACCTTCTTGTAACAATTTAAATGTTTTTTTATCATCTAATGGGATTTTATAAAGATCAATATCTATCCCATGATGTTGTTTTATTAACTTTACACATTCTTCTAATAAAGAAAGTGTTTTTAGTCCAAGAAAGTCTATTTTTAATAATCCTAACTTTAATAAAATTTCGTCGTAATACTGAGTTGTTATTGGCGCATCCTTTGCTGACCTATACAATGGTGTATAGTCAGTTATATCTCCTTTAGAAATTATCACACCAGCAGCATGTACGCCTGTATGCCGTTTCATACCTTCAATTTGTTTCGCATAATCTAACAATTGTTTAACATTTTCATCATTAGAATATAATACTTCTAACTCTTTAATTTCCCTTATTGCACGCTCTATAGTCAAGTTTTGTGGGATAAGTTTTGCCACACGGTCTGCTAAACTTAACGGTAACTCCATCACACGAGCAACATCTCGTACAGCAAGCCGTGCTTGTATCGTATTAAAAGTAATTATACGAACAACATTTTTTTCCCCATATTTTTTAGATACATAATTTATTACTTCCTCACGACGAACATCAGAAAAATCTATATCTAAATCTGGCAACTCTTTACGTCCTAAACTTAAAAATCGTTCAAACAACAACCCATATTTTATCGGATCGACATTAGTTATACCTAAACAATAACTAACCAACGCACCTGCGCCAGACCCACGACCCGGCCCTACGGGAATGTTGTTCTTTAACGCAAAATTAATAAAATCCCATACAATCAAAAAGTACGGTGCTAAACCTTTCTCTTTTATTATACTTAATTCATAGTCTAACCGTTTAAAAACTTCTATATCTATATGTTGATACCTCTTTTTTAACCCTTCCTCACAGAGTGTCCTTAAATATTTATCTGCTGTTTCACCATTAGGAACTTTAAATTCAGGTAAATACACGTTGCCAAATTCTATTATCACATTACATCTATGTGCAATTTCTAGTGTATTTTTTATCGCTTCAGGATAATTAGAAAAAATCTGTTGCATTTCCTGTGGTGATTTTAAATAAAACTCTTGTGTATCAAACTTTAAGCGGTTAGGATTTTTAAGTGTTGTTCCCGTGTTAATACAAAGTAAAATATCTTGTACTATAGCATCTTTCTTTTCTACATAATGCACATCATTTGTCGCTACAATATTTAAGTTATTCCTCTTTGCAACATTTATAAGTTCAGGTAAAACTTTTTTTTGTTCTTCTAAACCGTTATACATCAGTTCTATAAAAAAATTTTCCTCACCAAACACTTCTTTATAAAACTCTACCGTTTTGTCAATTTCGGTTTCCGGTTTTCCTTGAAGAATATGTGTTGGAATTTCACCTTCTAAACAACCAGACAATGCAATAAGTCCTTCACTGAATTCTTTTAACCATTCTTTTTTAATTTTTCCTTTGCCAGCAACCAAATTTTCAGTAAACCCTCGGGATAAAAGTTTCATTAAATTTTTATATCCGAGATTATTTTTGGCAAGTACTGTAAGGTGATAACTTTTCTTTCCTTGAGCTTCTTGTTCAGTATCAAGATAAAGTTCGCAACCTATTATAGGTTTAATACCCGATTCCATACACGCTTCGTAAAAATCTATCACGCCAAACATGTTCCCGTGGTCAGTAATAGACAATGCAGGCATACCAAAATCTATCGCTTTTTTAAAAATTTCTGCAGGTTTACCTGCAGTATCCCATATACGACACGCACCGTCTAACAACGAAAATTCTGTATGGTTATGTAAGTGTACAAATTCCATATTATTCCTTACTTGCTTCTACTCGTTCTATATATTCTCCTGTACGAGTGTCAATTTTTACTATATCTCCAATTTCTATAAACAATGGTACTTGTACTTCAGCACCAGTTTCTAATGTAGCGGGTTTCATTACATTACTCACAGTATCCCCTCTAACACCAGGAACTGTATGAACAACTTTTAATTCTACGAAAGTTGGTAGTTCAATACCTAAAAATTCTTCGTTTATATAAAGTCCTTCAACTTCAATACCTTCTTTAAGAAACTTAGCCGCTTCGCCTATTTGATTTTTATTAATATGTATTTCCTCATAAGTTTCTAAATCTATAAACACAAAATTATCTCCTGCTTTGTAGGAATATTGCTTTTTTTTACGGACTAAATCTATTGATTCAAACTTTTCACCAGACTTAAACGTACGTTCTATGATACTACCAGTTCGCACATTTCTAAGTTTTGTTCTCATTACAGCAGCACCTTTACCAGGTTTGTGATGTTGATACCAAATTATTGTGTATATTTCGTCATCTACTTTTATACACAAACCTGTCTTAAATTCTGAAGTATCTACAGTAACCATATTTCACCACCTCCCTACTATAATTCAAATCAAAATTTACCTTGACAAATTTTCAACAAAATCTTTATATTCAAATTCACGTACAATCTCAAGTTTGCCACTTAAACGTTTCACTACAATAGATGGCATTTGTAACCCGTTGAACCAATTTTTTTTCACCATAGTATACCCGCCAGCATCCAAGATATGAACAACATCGCCTACTTTTAAAGGTTTTGGGAAATTGTATACACCAAAAACATCGCCTGCTAAACAAGACCGTCCAGCAATCATATATTTATACTTCCCTTTCCCTGCATTTTTTATTTTTGCTTGTGTCCTGTAAATCAACAAATCCAACATATGTGGTTCTGTAGAAGCATCTACTATTGCTATATCAATCTCATTATGAACTATATCTAACACTGTAGTAACAAGTTCTGTAGTTTCTGTAATAACACTTTCTCCAGGTTCTAAATAAACCTGAACATTAAATTCTTCAGCAAACTGTTTTATCCTATACGCAAAATCTTTCAACGGATAACCATCTTTAGTAAAATATATCCCACCACCTAAACTTACCCAATCTAAATGTTTAAACAAATCGCTATATTCTAAACTAATCTTATCTAACATTGAACATAAAACATCAAACTCAGCATTTTCACAGTTAAAATGTAACATTACACCACTTATCAACGGTAAAACTTCATATACAGAATTTTTATCCACAACACCAAGACGAGAATATCTTCGTGCAGGATCAGCTAAATCGTAGTGAGAATAACTTATCTTAGGATTTATTCTTAAACCTATTTTTAAACCTTTGACTTTGGTATAAAACCTTTTCAACTGTGATATTGAGTTAAAAATAATTTTATCTGCATATTGTTTAATCTCTTGAATATCTGTTAAAGAATATGCAACACAATACGCTTGTGTTTCTTTACCAAACTTTTCATACCCAAGACGCGTTTCGTATAAAGAACTGCTTGTAGTACCATCTAAATATTTCCTCATTAAACCAAACACACTCCAAGTAGAAAAACATTTTAATGCTAACAACACTTTTGCACCGGAAATTTTTTTGAAATATTCTATTCGTTTAAGGTTTTTTAACAACTTTTTTTCATCAATTAGATAATATGGTGTAGAAAGTTTCATATGTTTGATAATTTAAATCTAAAAAAATTTTGTTATCCTGTAACACAGGTGTGCTGTCAATATTCCAAAATACGTCCCTAAAATATTGCCTATGATTGCCATCAACAAACCTACTACTGCAAGAGATGGTTGATAAACCGCAGCAACAATCGGTGCTGAAACAGGCCCACCAATGTTCGCTTGACTCGCTGTAACTATAAGAAACATTGGCACTTTTGTTATCCGTGAATATAAAAAAAGTATAGTTGCATGAATAAGTATCCATAAAAATCCTAATATAATTAGTATCGGAACAGTACTTATATTATTCAAACTTGCTGTTGCACCAATTGATGTTAATACAAAATATAACATACCATAACCTATCTTAGATGCACCAAAAGATTCTAACTTTTTCAATTTTGTAAAAGAACATAAAATACCAATTGTAGTAGCAACAACTATCGTCCAAGTATATTCAGAAATAACATTTTTTGCCTCGGGCAAAAATTTTGCTATATTTGTAGATAAAAAAGTTCCAATAATTGAAACCATAAAAATTATTACTATATATTTTGTGGTGATAAATTGTTGTTTTTCTTCTTGAGACAATAAATACATTTTACGGTACAGTTCATCTATTATCCGTGTATCAGCACGGTTCCATTTGTCATATAATGTTTGATATCCAGCAAGTGAAATCATAATTCCCATCCAAGTGTATGCCACTATAGTATCTACTACTACTATTGAGAAGAAAATGTTATCAGGTGTACCGATAGCTTCTTTTACAGCAATCATATTTGCTGAACCGCCTATCCAAGAACCTGTTAACGGACCAATACCTAGCCAAATATCCTGTGGTAACCATTTTTTAAATAAAAAGAAAACCACTATTGCACCAACTACAACCCCTACACTACCACATAACATTGTCATTAACGCTGTTTTACCTAATTTAAGGATAGAACCAATATCTACAGAAAGAAGTAATAATATTAAACTTGCGGGCAAAAAATGTGTGGAAATAAATTTATACACACTACTTTCATGAGGAATAATATTGATTGAAGTTGCTATCATTGGTAAGAAATATATCCAGAACATTGCAGGCAATATTGTAAAAAACTTTTTTGTCTTGTGATGTTCTGCTAAAAAAAGTATCATACCTTCTATAAACAGTAATACTGCAATAATACCTAAAGGTTGTCTAACCATATTTAGTAAGCGACAAAATATTTTGGTGGTGAAATTTTTATTGTTATATATTTATTTGTATGATACAAAAAATAAATACTGTCAAGATCTATAAAATCAAAAATTTTGCTACCTAAAGCAAGATTTATCCCAGCAGATAAACCTACCATTGTTTCCATCATACAACCTATCATAAGTTTTAATTTATATTTCCGTGCTAAGTTTATAATTTTTATTGATTCTGAAATACCACTTTTTGCAATTTTTATATTTACACCATCAGCAAGATTGTTGTCAATAACTCTTATCATATCTTCACTATTAAATACTGTCTCGTCAAGAATAATTGGGATATGGCACCATTTCCTTACTTCTTTCAACCCAGCAAAATCTTTTTTATTTAACGGTTGTTCAAACAGTTGGATTTTATATTTATTTGTCTGTATAAAATTTAAAAATTGTAAAAAATTTTTCTTATTATAACCTTGATTACCATCAATACGGAACAAAAATTCTTCATTAGCAAAATTGTCCAATAAAACTGAATAAATATACGAAACAATTTTTTTATCTAGTTCAATATTACCACTTGTTTTAAGTTTAAAGATTTTAAACCCTTTTCTTATTTTATTTACCACCCATTTTTTTAGAATTTTGAAATTCAGTATAAAAGGTAATGTTATGTCTGTTTCTATTTCATTTAATAGTTTATCAGTAGAATGAAACATTTCTCTCCAGTAATTATATTCTATTACATTTTTATAATTTAACCATGCACGAAATAATGCTACTTCAAGACCTGAAATTGTCATTGGTGTTTGGAAAAATTTTTTACGTAACTGAACAATTTTTTCTTCATAATTTTCAATATGGGTATTTACAAACTCAGGGATTGTTTCCGTCAGAACTCGTTGTATCACGTCTATAGTTTCGTTTCTTACTACAAAACTTGTTGGTACCTCGCTAATACCATAATACCCATCTTTTAAATAAACCTTTACTAATACACTTCTTATAACATTTTTCTTACCCAACGAAGTTGAAAAAGTTAACCTTAAGGGTTTGATGATTTCATGAAATACAATTTTTTTTATCAACATTTACCGACTCCTCGTGTTTTACTAACGAAATTGCCATGCCTATAAAAAACCAAAATAAATATCCTGTCTCACCACGAAATACGTTGTCTACCAAACCATGAATATAGAAATCTATAACACTGCCTAGGATACCCATCACTAACGGAAAATTTTCTTTAGAAACCGTTTTTGACAGCCGAACTACGAACATAAAAATCTGAAACATCAAAATTATAATTAATATCCCACCTATTATACCTGTTTCAACTGTAGTGTTTAATACAACATTGTGAGAATGAAAATGTTCTTTTTTTTCAGCAGCATTGTAGAATCTTAATTGGAAAGTGTTAATTCCGCTGCCTAACCAAGGTTTTTCTTTCAGCATAAGAAAAGTTTTTTCCCACATATCCCTTCTTCCAGAATCAAAATTTTTTGAAAAAGAAAAATAAATTCTATCTCTTATTGGTTTTATCGTTAATAGTAGTGGAAAGATAACAAACAACAACAAAGCACGCAATCTATATCTTAATACCAAAATTATAAACACTCCTACAAACGAACCTACCCACGCACCACGAGTAAAAGTAAACATCATAGCAATAAAGCTGATAACAAGACCTATAACTAAAATTATTTTTTTTGTATGTCCATAGATTATATAACTAACCATAACTGGTATTATCATTCCTAACAATCCGCCAAGAGAATTACAATATCCCAAAGTCCCTTTAATACGACTATATTTTTCAATCACTGTTTTGTGTATTATATCAATTCCTGTAAAATATTGTATTATACCATAAATTGACTGAATAACACAAAATGTAAGCAATAGAGTAATTAACTTCTTTCTAAAAACAAACTTTTCATCTTCGCCAATGTTGACTACTGCAAAAATGACACATATCTGACCTACAAATTCTATAAAACTTTTACCACTACGTTTAATATCTATACTAAAAAATGTTGTTATCAACAACCATAAAATAAACAGCAAAATAAAGTTTAACACAAGTTTTACATCTTTATGAATAGGATAAAATTTTATTTTATTTTTTATCAACAACAATAACAATCCAATATAAGATATCCATATACCAGCCTGTATACCTGAAATACCCATACAAGCAAAAATTGTGTATATTACTAAACCAATTCTTACTATGTTATAACCAATCATATATTTGTTTAGCTACTTCTTGTGGTGTGATCTGTTGCATACAAATATTGTTTTTACAATATTTCATTTTATGTTGGTTACATGGTGCACATGGTTGATACTTAGTGATGATTTTAACATTTTCTGTGAACGGTCGCCATCCTATCTCGTCACCAGGACAATATAATCCAATAATTTTCACACCTAATACAGAAGCAATATGTATCCCACCTGTAGAAACAGAAACATATATATTACACAATTTCAATACATTTATGAAATCCAATAACGAAGTTTTTCCAACAAGGTTTATAAAATTGTTGTTTTTTATCTTATCTTCAACATATTTACTAAAATACTCTGCTTTTTTTGTACCAAACAAAATCGTTTTTATCCCATTAAAAGTTAATTCTCTAATTAACTCTACTGCATATTCCTTAGGCCAGTTTCGCGCTTTCTCACCAACAACAGTAAAACTTAAACCAACAATTTTGTCATTAACATTAATTTTTAAATTTAAGATTTCTTCAATTTCCCAACTGAGTTTATGATAAGACAAAAATAGTTCTGGCTGTCTATTTTCTACTTTTAATTTCTGTGATTCTAAAATATTTAATATATAGTCAACATAATGTTTCTTCTGCAACTCTTTAACTTTATGTGTCAATAAAAATCCACGATGGTCATGCGAATAACCAATACGAACTTTTATCCCTGAAAGATAAACCATCGCTGCAGCCTCAAAACTTCCAGAAAGAAGAAAAGCAATATCAAATTTTTCTTTTCTTAACCATGACAAAAATTTTATTTTTTGAAAAATATTTTTTGTTTCATAGATGACCACTTTATCTACATAAGGACATCCATAAGCAAGTTCTGTTACTAACGGTTTTACACACAAAACTATATATGATTTAGTAAAATTTTTTCTCAACTCGCGATAAAAAGGTGTTGCAAGGACAAAACTTCCGACAGTATCCGGCCCACGAATTAAAATTTTTTTATTAGAAGCATCGTAAAGTAAATTCATAGTTGGTTTTATACTAAAAAATTTATAAATAATCAATTTCTTAAGTAATTCACAAGATATGAATATCTTAGTTTGATGTTGGATATATTAGTTATTTATGAGAGAAAATATTTTGGAAGCAATGTCTATATTTTCATACACACCACTGAAAAGTTGTGCATTTTTACCAAACGCATATACTAAAACAGAACAACCGGAATGTGTTCCTGTTGTCCAGCCAATTTCTATTCTTGAAGAAATTATTTTTCCTATCTCTCGTGCTTGACCTTTAGAAATAATTTCTATTTCTTCTTTAGTTAAATTATCAATACCTGTATATTCAAAAAACTTTTCAACAATTGTTTTTTGAGTTTGTCCTTTCAAAATTTTGGCAATTTGTGCACAAGAAATTTTCTGTAGCAAAATTTTTTCAGGGAAAAACCTATATTCTCCGCTGCTCAACCCTAACCCGCCTGTCTCATGGTCAGAGGTAATTATTACTAAAGTATCTTGCGGATGTTTACTTAGAAACTTTTTTACAACTTTCACTGCTTCGTTAAATTCATACACTTCCCATAAAGCAGTAGCAATATCGTTTGCATGACAAGCCCAATCAATCTTACCAGCTTCTATCATTAAAAAAAATCCTTTCTCGTTTTTAGACAAAATCTTTAATGCAACATCGCTAAGTTCTGCCAGTGTAGGCAAATTTTCACGATTTAAAAATTTTCTATCTATGTAATAAGTCGTATCTAAATATTTGAACAACCCAAGAAGTTTGTCTACTTTTTTTATATCTATACTCATTAGTTCTTTTTTCGTTTTAACAACTTTATAACCTGAAGAAACAAATTCTGAGATCAAATCACGGCCATCTTTCCTTTTAGACCCTTCAATATTTTTAGGTATAAAATACTCTTCACCAGCACCTAATAATACATCTACATTTTTATATTCAGCATACTGATCTGCTACAGACAATTCTTCTCTTGAATTTGTATGTACAGCGAAACCAGCTGGTGTAGCATGGGTAATTGTAACATTTGTTACGAGACCTGTGGATTTTCCTTTTTGTTTTGCAACTTCTATTAAATTTTTAAGATGAGTAGTTCCGTCTACAGAAACACCTAAATAACTATTCTTTGTTTTATGTCCTGTAGATAATGCAGTTGCTGCTGCAGCAGAATCTGTTACTAAACTGTCTTGTGAATAAGTTTTCTGTAGTCCTACAACAGCAGAATCTTCAAATTCAAGATATTTATCTTTACCTACTAACGCTATCCTTGAAATATCCACCAATGCTAACCCCATACCATCGCCTATCATAAGAATAACATTTTTTACTTCAGCAAACAGTGTTATTGAACAAAATAATATACCAACGAACAATTTCAGGTTCAATCTACGAACAACCATTTTTCGTCTTCCTATTATAAAAAGTTCTGTTAACTTTCTTTATGAAATTTTGTAACCAGTAATTGGTAATCAGTAAATGGTGACTGTTCCCATTTTTCCTTGCTGCGACGATTTTCGGAGTAGAGCCTTCAGGCTCGTTGGAATAGAGCCTTTAGGCTCGTTATATTATAATTTTTTCTTTACGAGGCTAAAGCCTCTACTCCAAGAATTTCAGCAATGCAGTGCAAAGCTGACACTTTGCCGCTACATTTTCTTTTTCACTTTGGACCGTGGACTGTGG
>CALJEJ010000044.1 GCA_938074745.1 uncultured Endomicrobiia bacterium | reverse complement strand
AAGCATGCAATTTTACCTGCTTACCAAAAATCGGTTACAGTGCCGAAAGGTAAAGATGGACAGATTTGGCGGCTCAGATTGAGTAGCCTAAGATGCATTGTGGAACTTTACGATGTTCCACCTTACTTGGCTCGCCATCCTACTGAGTTACTCATACCAGAGGAAGCGCTAAAGTAAGGTTCAGAAACAATAGCAAAGTTAGTACTTAAATAAATGTAAGAAAGATAAAATTACGATGTCTCTAATTTAAAGATTGAAAAAAATGGGGTTATGGAAGATAGAATAAAACAAATAATGGATAAGATGACTTTAAAAGAAAAAGTTGCTCAATTGTGTTGTATAGGTGCTCAATCTTTTTTAGAAAAAGAAAATTTTTCCTTAGATAAGGCACATAATATACTTAAGGATGGTGCTGGACAAATTGGACCTTTACTAAGAAAATTTGATCCGAAAGAAGGTGCAGAAATTAATAATTATATTCAAAGAATACTTTTGGAAAAAACAAAATTAAAAATCCCTGTAATAATTCATGACGAAGGTCTTCATGGATGTATGGCAAAAAATTCTACAAGTTTTCCTCAATCAATTGCATTAGCAAGTAGTTGGGAGCCAGATATGGTATACCAAATAGCTAAAGAAATTGCTAAGGAAAGTAGAATAAGGGGTATTTATCAATTACTTTCACCTACAATTAACATTGCAAGAGATGTAAGACATGGTCGTGTAGAAGAGACATATGGAGAAGATCCATACTTAACATCTCTAATGGCTGTATCTTTTATTAAAGGAATACAAGAGGAAAAAGTTATAGCAACGCCTAAACATTTTGCTGCAGATTTTGCTGGAGATAGTGGCAGAGATAGTAGTGCAACTTTTTTCTCAGAAAGGATTTTAAGAGAAATTTTCTTTCCAGCTTTTCAAAAAAGTATTCAAGAGCAAAAGCATGGTCAATAATGGCAGCATATAATTCCATTAATGGCATTCCTTCTTCAGCAAATCGTTGGTTACTTACAGATATTTTGAGGGAAGAATGGGGTTTTGAAGGATTTGTTGTTTCTGACTATGGGTCTATTGATGCACTTTATTGGGCTCATAGTATCGCTGATTCTTTGTCAACAGCTGCGAAACTCGCAATTGAAGCAGGAGTTGATATTGAACTGCCAGAACAAATTTGTTATCCAAAACTGACAGAATTAGTTTTAAAAGGGGTTTTATCAGAAACGTTAATTGATAAAGCATGTCAACGTATTTTGAAAGGGAAGATATGGTTAGGACTTTTTGAATCTCCTTTTGCTGACCCTCAAAAAGCTGAAAGTATTACCAATTGTGAAGCACATAAACAATTAGCATTAGAAGCTGCACAGAAATCTATAGTTTTGTTGAAAAATAATGGTATTTTACCACTTTCTAAAAATATTGGTAGTATTGCAGTTATTGGTCCTAATGCAAATGCAACAAGATTAGGAGGTTATAGTACTTTTGATAAAAAAGCAGTAACTGTTTTGGAGGGAATAAAAAATAAAGTATCTAAAAAGACAAAATTATTTTTTGCAGAAGGATGTAAGGTCAATAGTTTATCAAAACAAGGATTTAGTAAGGCAATATCAGTTGCAAGTAAAGCAGATGTTGCAATTTTAGTAATGGGGAATTCTGAAGAAGTAGAAGGAGAAAATAGGGATAGATGTAATCTTAATTTATTAGGTGTTCAAGAGGACTTAATTAAAGCTATAGTTAATACAGGGACTCCTGTTGTTATAGTACTTCTTAATGGCTCAGCAATTACAATGACTAACTGGATAAGTGATGTTGATGCCGTTATAGAAGCATGGTATCCTGGAGAACAAGGTGGAAATGCTATAGCAAATGTGATTTTTGGTGATTATAATCCAAGTGGTAAACTACCAATTACTTTCCCTCGTTTTACTGGACAATGCCCTCTTTATTATAATCATTTACCTTGTGTAAGAAGTCTTGACTATGTGGAAGCAAGAGGAAGACAACCTTTATTTCCATTTGGTTATGGTTTAAGTTACAGCAATTTCATTTATAGTAATTTAAAACTATCTTCTGAAACTTTTCCAAAAAATGGGGAAATAACTATAACTATTGATGTAGAAAATGCAAGCCAATTTCCTGGAGAAGAAATAGTTCAACTTTACATAAGAGATATAGTAAGTTCAATAGTTAGACCTGTTAGAGAATTGAAGAGATTTATAAAAGTTCCTTTAAAACCTGGGGAAAAGAAGAAAATAGGGTTTACTCTTACAGAAGATGATATTTCTTTTCTTGATGAAAAACTTCATCGTATAGTTGAACCAGGACTTTTTGAAGTATTTGTTGGAAAAAACTGCCTTGATGGTTTAAGAGGCACTTTTATGTTTAAATAACTTATATTCTCATTTTGTTTATTTTTCTTTATTAGAAAACATATCAACTACGCTTTTGCTAATATTGTAAAATATATGGTAGAATTTAGAGAAATGATACCTGAATATTTGATTTCGTTTAATACAAAAACTCTTCGGGTAGGAGATAGTATTATCCTGAAAAGAAAAATTTTATAGTAGGAATATTGCCTATTTTATTTTCTACCTAAATACTATGTCCTACCCTGAAAGAATAACCATAACTTTAATCCAGAACACTTTATAGTTTATCCCTATACAATCCCACCAGTTGCCCCATGGTTGACCATTCAAAAGTCTATTTCCAAATGTATCAGGCGTATCTTTATATGTGTCTTTCGGGTTTGAAGGTTTATCAAATGGATAACTGTACTTCAAAC
>CALJEJ010000043.1 GCA_938074745.1 uncultured Endomicrobiia bacterium | reverse complement strand
GGTAAAGAAATACTTAATCTTGTATAATCGTAAAAATCAGCATAAAATGTTGGTGTTGAAGTAAATGTTTTAAAATGTATATACCCTTGGTTAGAATCTTTTAGTTTATACGAAATATATGGTTCTATATAAATAAATTTTATAGCTTGTATTCCTGAATAATGATAATATACCTCTAAAGAAAAATCTCGTTGTTTTTCACTACCATAAGTACCACTTTCAGTAAGAACTTGTTGTTTATCATAATTTTGTATATTAAAACTAACACCAGCAGTATGTTGTTTACCTATTTTTACTTTAATGTTTGTTTGTACCATAGAATTATCTTGTTTTCCGGCAGTTGTTTCCTCAGCACCTGCTTTTAGTTCTTCTAACAAACTTGTATAATTCGGGAAATGAATAAAACTGTACGCTAACTGTGGTAATATCACCAAATTACCAAATTTTAGTTCTACTTCTTCACTTAACCCCCAACGGAAAGAATCGTAAAGTCCCAAACCCCAAAGTTCATTTGTCCCACTACGCCATAAATCTATTGTATAACTATATTTTGTTTTTAAACTCACAACAGATGATAAATTAAAATTATGTTGAACTACAAAAATGTGTGCCATATTACGTTGTTCAAACTTTTCGCCTTCTTGCCGTTTCAGTCCCGGACCTGTATATTTCAACTCGTATAACAACATACCGGAATGGTTCTCCAACGGTTTCACTATCGTACCAATATCGCTACATAATATTGTAGTAACCCCCCACCTGCCTGAAGAAGGTATATAAACACCTTCTGTTAAAGAAAACGAATAATACGGTGCCCAAGTCTGGCTAAGTAAACTAATTCTTGTAAATACTATCGTTAAAAAAATAAATTTTGTAGTTTTCATAATTATCGTCCTTTAATTAAAGTTGTTATCCCCCTTAGGTTAAAATCTTACATGATACGCCCAATACGGATGGAATACAAACAACCCTTCAGGGAAAATGTCAAGACCAAACTCTAAATTTCTAAACTCTGCACCAAGCCGACCTACTATCTTTTTATATTTCGGTGCGTAACACATCTGTGCTATAATACTCTTTTTTTCTGAAACAAACACAGAAATGCCTGAAAAGTAAAAAATGTCATATGCACGGAAATTTATCTCTGAAATTTCTTCACCTATTAATTCTATCGGTTGTGAAAGTTTTACAAACAATAACGATTCAGAATATTTTAACCCTATATAAAGTATATGATTATCAAAAGTTTTACTTATATACATTGCAGCATAATAATTTTGTGATTCCGGTTTTTGTTCTAAAGGCAGTAATGAAAATCCAAATATTTTACCGTACCCGAAAGAAAAATTTAGCTGTGGTAGCAATTCTTTTTCAGTATTAACCCTGAACTTAACACTTAAATTACCTAAAGTTGTAGGTAATAACGTGGGGAACAAGTTCGTCCTTATACTAAAAAATTTATCTCTAACAGGCGAGATATCTTCAATATCTTGTTGAAGGTTAAAGAACAAATCGCTCGGGTTCTCTATAAACCCTATAACTAAATCTAAAATTTCCTGTGGAGGATTCTCAGCAAAAGTAAATACACAAAAACATGTTATTAATAACAAAATTTTGCCTGTTAAAAAAATTTTTTTCATCAAGATTCTCCTATTAAAGTTAACATTATTCTTGGAAATACTTAATACAGAATTAATTGTCAATAGATGAAAAAAGATTCTTAAACAATTTTCAACAGTTGAATATTGATTTTTGTTACTATAAGTTGTAATTAAATCACGTTGATATGCAAAAAAAATTTTTTATTATTTTTATTTTAGCTATCTTGTTGGGAACAACAAGTTATTTTTTAGGGTTTACATTACGGCAAGCGTTCATTATCAGTATTTTCTCAACTTCTATTTTAGGTACACTTTTTCTTTGGGAGTTAAGGTTAGGGTTCGCATTTATTGGTTCAAGTATAATGTTAGTTCTGCATACAGTAAACCTTGAAGAATTTGTAAAATATGCTTCACTTGATGTTATCTGGTTTTTAGTAGGGATGATGATACTTGTTGCGATGATGAAAGAAGCAGGCGTGTTTTTGTATATAATAACTTTAATACTAAGGATAAGAAACCTCTCAGGGACAAAACTTTTTTTACTTTTATGTGGTATTTCATGGATACTATCAGGTTTAATGGACGAGGTAACTTCTATTCTTCTCGTTGCGTCTATTATATTTAGTCTTGCAGAATTTTTAGAAGTTTCGCCAATACCTCTGATTTTAAGTTGTATTATGACTACAAACATAGGTTCTGCAACAACAGCGCTCGGTAACCCTATCGGAATACTTATTGCATTACGTGGCAACCTTTCTTTTGAAGATTTTATTTTCAACGCGTTACCCGTAACTTTTGTATGTTTAATTATTACAACATTTGTATTATCCGTGTATTATAGAAATTATATTAAAGAACTTACAAAAAAGTTAAAGTTTCAAACAGAAAATACTTTTTTCAAACATCTAATTTCAATTTCTATGGACAAAAAAACTAAAGTTTCTACTGGGATATTTTTGTTAACAATACTTTTTATCTCCTGTCATAGAAGGTTAGAAATTTTGTTAAATTTAGACGAGAACACTTTGTTGGTTATAACACCAATAATTTTTGCAGGTATAGTACTTATTTACCGATACGATAAAGCAAGGTATTATGTTGAACACGAAATTGAATGGAACACATTACTGTTTTTTTTATTTCTTTTTGCCCAAGCAGGCGTGTTATACTCTTCAGGAATTGCAAAAGTCGTTGCTGACAAGATGTACAATATATGCAAAGGTAACAATACTGCCATTATTTTAGCAACAGTGTTTTCTTCAGGGTTGTTATCAAGCATGCTTGATAACATAATCGTTGTATCTTCGTATGTACCAATAGTAAAAAATTTGTCTACAAAAATTCCTGTTCTTTGGTGGGGGATATTGTTTGGCGGCTGTTTTGGTGGGAACATTACAATGATAGGTTCTACAGCAAATATTATTGTTTTGAGTTTGTTAGAGAAACAACATAACTACAAAATAAAATTTTTTGACTGGTTCAAGATAGGGTTAATAGTAGGTATTATTACAATGTTGTCCTCAGCCGGATTTTTACTTATACATAAATAGTTTTAAAGGTTAGTATATGGATGTGTTGACAAAAATTTTTTCTTCACAAAAAGTTCATCTCACTTTGTCTCAAAAAAGGTTTATTATTGAAACTTTCAAGATACTTAGTATATTCTCAGATAATATAGAACAAATTTTTTATGATATATTTATTCAAACAACAAACTCTTCTTTAGACAAACATTCCGCAGGAGAAAAATTTTTTTACAACATTTTTTGTTTACGATATCCTATAAGTTCTAAAAAAATCCAACAATTACGGAAACTTAAAATACCTGTTTCAACACTTGAGTTCGACGAAACAAACTTCAGTATAACAACAAAAAATGTTAACCTTCGGACAATATATGACCCTGAAGAAGAAAAAAATGAATTAAATTTTTGAACCTATTAAGAGGAACCTACGAAATTTAGGACAACTTTATTACTTTTCTTTAAGAAAAATTTTCTTTGTTTTCAATATACTCTAATCAAATAATAAACTTCAGACACTGTTGTTTGAAGTTCTTGAGGCTTGTTATTCCCAGGGGTAATTTTTAACAAAACTTTTGCTCCATCGGAATATCTTTTTGCTGTAGCAGTAATATACTGTTCTTGAGGATCAACTTTAAAATCTGTTATTACATAATCAGTTGTACTAAAAACTTCTTGAGATATCCCTTCTTTGGGTAGGATTTTGTAAAACTTAACATTCGTCCCCTCGCTGTAGAGAACATATACTATACTGCTTCTTATAATTTCATAATTCTCATAACCAATTAAATAATCAACTACGTAATAATAATTCGTAGTCCCTTGTTCCAAATCTATTTGTGCGAAGATAGTTTTTTTGTACTCCAGAGTAGATTCTGGCTGCATAATAAATACGAAATTACCTTCAACATCTAAAACTTGAGGTTTGGAGGACATTTTAAATTCTTCAAAATTCAGTGGTCTCGTAGAAACTTTATAAGTAAAACCATCTTCCGGCTTACAGGTTATCTTGGTAATGATTTTATTAGATAGGTTAATTTTTTCTTCTAAAAAATAAATCGCATCTCTGGCACCATTTAAAGTATAAATTGAATTGAGAGTGACCTCTGTATCCCGAAATCTGCCATGAACAATTTCATTATTCGCGGTAGCAGTGGTTTGTCTATATCTATATCCATCTCCTGAACCTAATCTTGTCAAATATGCAAAATTTCCGTATTTGTCCACTATAAATTTAGATGTTATTATATTATCATCTACCATACTCACTATTTGGTATGACATATCTTTAGTATTAAGTTTAACAAGTGCATTATTATCTGAAGTAAAATAAAAATTGCCGTACTGGTCTTCATAAACCAAACTAACTTCTTTACCTTCAACATTAACAGGTCGTGGTAAAATATCTCCTTCATATACTGCACCGTCTTCTAACCTCACAAGATATTTTTTTTCTATAGCTGGTATAGAAACATATTCTGAAATAGCTACTGTCTGAGTACTACCGTTTACAACTTGTGTAGTTACCGTAACAATCCAAACACCTGTTATATCCAAACCTACAGAAATGTATTTTGTGCTACAGTAAACTACATAATCTATGTTAACATCAAAATAATTTGTTCCTGTCTCGTCATAAATTTTAACTTCTTCTATCTTACCATCATCTTTTATTTTAAACATCACTTTTTGTTCCGTAGATGGTTGTTGATAAAGAACAGGACTTTGTTTCACAGGTGCTGGCGATTGTGTAGAAGGAGGTTTTGCTGCTACAAACAAATATCTTGCGTCACGTAAAT
>CALJEJ010000042.1 GCA_938074745.1 uncultured Endomicrobiia bacterium | reverse complement strand
ATACTTCATTTAACTTAAAAGGAGAACCAATAGTAAATTCTCCAGAAGATGCTATCAAAACATTTTATAAAAGTGAAATGGATATTCTAGTTTTGGAAAATTTCATAATTAAAAAAAATAATTTCTGAAATTAGTCTTTATTAATTCTAAAATTTTTTAAGAGTTATTGAGTTTTTTTAGGATTTCTACGATAGCTTTTTTATTTATAACTTTTTCTTTTATATTCCAATTGGGACAAAATTTGTTGAGTTATGACACAAAAATATGAAAGATAAAATTTTCATTTTCATTTTGTTTATCTTAACAGTTTTTCATTTCTGGGGGATCAATTGGGGGACGCCTTCAACGAAAAAAACGTTACAAATTTTTAATTCTTTTGCTGAATTTAAAGAATATGTTCCTACAATGGTTGAGTTAATAAAGAAATTTTATTCTTCTATGAAAAAAATTCATATTGAAGGAAATATTGAAAAAGCAATTGAAGAAACTTATGCGCACCAATTAAAATCTCAACCATTTAGTGAACTTTCAAAAGAAACAAAACTTGTAAAAAAATATTTTAATAAGAATATAGGTGTTTTATCCTGTATATTCGTCTGTATATTACCTTTGGTTATTGCAAATTCAAAGATGTCAAAACCGCATACTTTATACCGTCAAAAATTGGTTGGAATATAGAAACTTCTTTGTTACCAGAATATCTGGTTTCAGTAGATAGAGATATAGAACAATTTTATGGGTTCAAAACAGTGAAAGATAGATATATTCAAATATTTTATTTACCTGGAAAAAAATGGTTTTTCTTCAAACGAGATAAAAATGTTCCTACAGAAAATGTTGAAATTAAAGTGTATAAAAAAGTATAAAATTCTTTACAGTTTATGAAAAAAATATTTTAGCCCAAGGAGGGGTGATGAAAATTTATGAAACGGCAAGAGTTTGTATTACGGATAGCGAATAATACAGGACAGAAACCGTTTATTATACAAAAAATATTACGTGAGTTTGTAAAAGTATTACGTGAAATATTAAAATCTGGTGATGAAATATCAATTTCAGGTTTAGGCCATTTTTGTGTAAAACCTACAAAACCTAAAAAAGGTAGAAATCCTAAAACTAACGAAGTGATACCTATACCTGCAAGGAAAAAAATTTCTTTTCGTCCTACGGACGGGTTGAGAAAATACATAAATAGTTAATTAAAAATCGTATGAATTCAATAACTCCTTCTAAAAATCTTCAACAATTACCTCCGTACCTTTTTTCTCGGATCAACAAACTTAAACTTGAAGCATATCAAAAAAAACTTGATGTGATAGACCTTGCGATGGGCAATCCTGACCTTCCAACGGATAAAACTATTGTAGAACGGCTTTGTGAAACTGTAAGGGAACACCCAAAAACACACCGTTATCCTCAGGCAAAAGGTATGCCAAAGTTTAGAAAAACTGTTTCTGACTGGTTTCGGAAACGGTTTGGTGTTCATCTTGACCCTGAGAAAGAAATTCTTGCACTTATAGGTTCTAAAGAAGGTGTGGCACATTTGTGTATGAGTTTTTTAAATCCTGGAGATTATACACTTGTACCTGACCCGGCATATCCTGTATATTATAACACTACGATTTTATCTGGTGGTAGGGTTTATTTATTTCCGTTAGAAGAGAAAAATAATTATTTACCAGACTTTGCTAAAATACCACAAAAAATAGTTAACAAAAGTAAAATAATTTTTTTAAATTATCCAAACAATCCTACTACTGCAATTGTTGAAGATGAAAAATTTTTTTATGAAGCGATACGGTTCGCTAAAAAGAACAATTTAATTTTGTGTTATGACAACGCATATTCAGAGATAACTTTTGACGGTTATGTTGCACCGTCAATTTTACAATATGAAGGGGCAAAAGATGTTGCAGTAGAATTTCATAGTTTTTCAAAAACATTTTCAATGGCAGGATGGCGGGTCGGTTTTGTAGTAGGTAACGAACAAATAATCTCCCAGTTGGAAAAGTTTAAATCGTTTATAGACTATGGTGTGCCTACTTTTATACAACTATCTGCTGTGAAAGCGTTGTTAGAATATGACAACATTGTTCCTGAAATTAGAAAGATATATCAACAACGGCGTGATATTATGATTAAAGAATTTAAAAAAATTGGGTATGAAGTTCCTGTACCAAAGGCAACAATGTATTTATGGTGTAAACTGCCACAGAAAATTGTTGACGAGTATGGGTCGTTAAAATTTGCTGAATTTTTGTTAAAAGAGACAGGTGTAGCCATTTCTCCTGGTGTTGGGTTTGGCCCTCATGGAGAAGGGTATTTTCGTCTTGCGTTAGTTACTGCGAACAACAGGTTTCACGATGTTGCGTTACGGTTTAAAAAAATTTTTCTTTCAGTTGGAGTTAAACTTAAATAATTATGAAAGTAAAAATTGGAATAATAGGTTTAGGTAATGTTGGTAGTTCAGTGATAGATTTATTTTATAAGAACAAAAATATTATTTCACAAAAATCTGGTTGTGAGATAGAACTTAGCATTGTTTGTGATAAAGATTATACTAAAAAAAAGTTGTTAAAGAACAATATTGTTTTTACTACGAACTATGAAGATGTGGTAAACAATCCTGATGTTGATATAGTAGTAGAACTTATTGGTGGGGACGACGTTGCTTATAAAATAATAACTACTGCAATACAGAAGGGTAAACATATTGTCACAGCGAACAAAGCGTTGTTAGCAAAACATTGGGACAGAATTTTTACTTTATGCGAAAAATACAAAAAAGTTGTGTATTTTGAATCAGCAGTAGGTGCAGGTATTCCTGTAATACAATCGTTGAACGAAGGTCTTGCTGCAAATAAAATTGTTTCTATTACTGGGATATTGAACGGGACAACAAATTATATTTTGTCTACTATGACATTGTTGAACCAACAATTTGATTTAGCGTTAAAAAAAGCACAAAAATTAGGGTTTGCAGAAAAAGATCCATCCGAAGATATAAAAGGATATGATACTGCTTATAAGTTAAGTATATTAAGTTCCATAGCATATTCTCGGTGGGTAAAATTGTCAGATGTTTATATTGAAGGAATTGAAAATATAGAGTTACAAGATATTCGGTTTGCAGAAAGTTTTGGTTATGCAATAAAACTGCTTGGATGTGCTAAAATTTATAAAGAAGGTTTTTTATTTGAAGTTAGAAAATATTTAGTTCCTAAAAATCATATATTTGCTAATATTATTAATGAGAACAACGGTATAATGATAGAAGGAGATTATAGTGGAAAAATAATGTTCATAGGTAGAGGGGCTGGGGGTGAGGCTGCATCTTCTGCGGTAATGTCGGACATAATCTATGTTTCCCGAGGGATTGTAAACAATACTATAGGTAAAATACCTTACATTACTTACTGTCCACAAGATAAAGTAGTTACTATAGACAGGTTGAAAGTTAAAAGTTGTTTTTATATAAGATTTATAACAGTTGACCGTCCTGGAGTGTTAGCAAAAATTGCTAACGTGTTAGGTAAATATAATATTTCAATTGCTGCTGTTTACCAAAAAGAACCGTTGGAAAAATTTCGTTCTGGTGTACCTATTGTGATGTTAACACATAAAGTTGCTGAAGGTAATTTAATTTCAGCAATGAAAAAAATTGAACAGTTAGATGTTGTATTACAAAAACCGGTATATATAAAAATTTATGAATAATTGATATAGTGTGAGTTTAGACACGGGTTACACAGTTATTGAAGGAATAGAGTGGGGAAAAAGTGAGAAAGAAAATGTAGCTGCAAAGCGTAAGCTTTGCTTTGTAGTAGACGGCAATTAATTGCCGTCTACAAAAGGGGGGG
>CALJEJ010000041.1 GCA_938074745.1 uncultured Endomicrobiia bacterium | reverse complement strand
TAAATGAAACAATACCGGCACCAAGTTCTAAATGATGTGGTGATTCTTTCACTGTGATAAAATTTAACATAATTGGGAAACCGAAACCAAAAATCATATAACTTGCTCCGAGCCTTAAATTAAAATTAGGATGAAATCTATAGTCTATATTAACCGAACCAACAATTGTATTACCAAACACTTCAATATACCATGCTTCTTTAGCAAAATCTGAAGGTTTAAGATCTGCAACTTCTTTTTTTGTTTTTCCTTCTATTTCTAATGCCTCGCCTAATGATAATAAAACTTCATTTTTTTGGTTGAAATTTTTGTAATGTGAAATATAAGTATGTTTTTTACCTTCAGAGTTGAAACTTAAGTATATTTGGTCACCTTTGGTTTTTAATTTTAAATCTTTTATATTAGCACGAAAATAAATATTCCTAACTTTAACTTCCTCGCCTTTTTTAGAATATAAATCAGAGATTAAGTTAACAAAATTTTCTACAGTTGGTGATTGTTTAAACGAACTAAGTTCGTTTTGAAGTTCTTGCCTAATTTTTTCGTCATAATCAGGTGAAAATTCAATTAAAGGTAGAAAAAGCAGGTTCAAAAGTATATCACTGGGTTCATCTACATCAACGAATCTGCTTGAATAATACCCTGGTGTATTAGAAACTTCAGGCAGTTCAATCTCAACAATACTTTCTTTAGTTATAAGTAATAAATATCTTACATATCCACCGCCTAAAGTTTTCCAACCAAAGTTGTATTTCCAAGTATCAAACAAGAATTCAACTTTTTGTTCTTTCACTTTTAAAAATTTCTGTTCTTTAGACAACTGCTGAGAATAAACTACGGGATAAAACACAAAAATGAATAAAATTAAAATTTTATATTTTATGCTACTAATTAGTCCTAAGACAAAATCAGAACTTTTCATTTTGTACCTCTACTACTCCTTTCTTTGGAAAATTTTGCTCAAGTATCTAAATTTTTCTTAATGTTTATGTTTAATTTCTTTTGGTTTTTCTTTAATCTCTTCTGCTGCACCGTATAACAACGCCTGACCGCCAGTTAATGTTGATTGTGAATCAAGCATAAAATTTCCGTCAGTAACAACCATATCACCTACTTTAAGACCACTTAATACCTGAACATAATCTTCTGTTTCAAACCCTGTTTTTACTTCTTGCATTTTGTATCTTCCTTGACCTAAATCAAGATATACAACTTTCCTTGTACCTGTATCTATTAAAGCTGTCTGCGGGATAGATAGATGTTTACCTAAACTTACCTCTATTTCTAAATCAGTATACATCTCAAGTTTCAACTTCCTTTGCGGATTATCAAAGATAATCCTTGCTTTTGCAGAACGTGTCTGCGGGTTTAAAACAGGTTCAATAAATCGGATTACTCCTTTAAACTTTTCTTGTGGATATGCTTGAGTAGTAGCAACTACTTTTTGGCCCGGTTTGATAAGTGATAAATCATATTCGTATATTTCTGCATGCATCCAAACTTTTTCACCAGGATAAATAAGATTTTTGTCCGGTTCAGCAAATTTTTGCAGTTCCTGTATATCTTGTTGAGTATAACCTAATAATGAAAGACGGAATTCTGCTGCTTCTAATGCTTCCTTGATACGAGATTTTTGTTCTGTATCAGTATCTTTTATTTGTTGCCAGTTCTTAAAACTTGATAAATATTCCTGTTGTGCAAGATAAAGTTCATTATCATAAGCAACTTTTGCCGGTAGACGAATCTTTTTTGTAAGATGAACAATTTTGACAGGTTCGCTTTTTATCCCGAGTTGTTTAACCTTTTTTTCATCAACAACAATTTTGTCCTCTTCACCTTTATACACCGGGATTAATTCCATACCACATACAGGACATTTACCGGGCTTGTTTTGTCTTACTTGTGGATGCATTGAACATGTCCAGTATAAGATTTCTTTATCAGGAGTAGGGGCTTTAGCCCCGTGAACGACCCTGAAGGGTCTACTTTGAGGCTCTACTTCTGTTATGAATTTCTCTGGTTGTTTGATAAATTCAGTATCACAGCCAGGACAACAAAAATAGTATGTTTGAGCTTTATAATCAACTGCTTTTGTTTCATGTGTTATTTTAAATTTATTTTTTGTCACAGGACAAATAGCTTCTTTACCAACTTCGTCTGGTGTAGCTATTCTAATAGAAACTTCTGAGTGAACATGTTTTTTACCACAGGAGGAAATAAACATCCATGCGGATATGAGAAATATACATATCAGAAAAATTTTTTCTATTCTATGTTTAAGCATGCCTACCTCCGTTATTAAAAATCTATGCCAACTATTTTTTCTAATTCAGTTAAATAAATCTGTGTTTCTGTAAGATGTTTGTAATATTCAATATTGTATGAAAGATACCTTTTTTGACTATCAAGTAAATCTAAGAAATTATTCTTCCCTGTCCGATATCCGGATTCGGTTATTGAAAGTGTTTGTTGAGCAAGTGGTAGTATAGTTGTTTTATAAATCTCAACAGATTTTCTATGTGCGTCATATTTTGTATACAAATCTTTTATCTTTTGAGAAATAAAAACTTTGGTTGATTGTAGTTCCCATTCAGCCATTTCTTTCTCTTTTTTCATTGTGTTGACAATTGATTTTTGTTTCCAGAAATAAACTGGTAGTGATGTCTGTATCATATATGTTTGATTACCCATATTACTTAATTTTATTCCAGCCATAACATCAGGGAACCACTCTAATTTTGCTAAATTTAGAGCAGCAGTATTTCTGTCATATAACGATTTTTTTAAAAGAAGTCCAGGACTTTTATTAAGGGATATTTTTTGAAGTTCTTCGTATGTATATTTTATTTCCTTTATTTCAGGTTGTTCAGGTTTACCTAACGGTGTATCATCTGCACGGTTTAATAATCTGTTAAGTTCTGCCTGAAGAGAAATTCTTTCCTGTTCAAGCATAACTAACATATTATCCATTTCTGCAAGTTCAATGTTTGCTTTAAGGATATCCGTCTGCGAAACTTTGCCAACAGCATAATGTGTCTTCGCTATATTCAAGAACCGTTTCATTATATCAATGTTCTCACGATAAATATCAATAATTTTGTGTACAAGCCAGTAGTTTAAGTAAGATTTTTTTACTTCAGCAACAACTTCACAAATTTTTAAATTAAGTTCCTGTTCAGTTATCTCTGATTCTTTTTCTACAATTTTACCTTTTAATGAAAGTTTACCAGGCAATGGCAACATCTGCGAGATAAAGTACATCTGTTCATAATTACTTGTTTCAAACCCAACCTGTGGATATTCTAATGTTTTTACTGTAATAATTCTCTGCTTTGTTGATAAATATTTGCTATACAACATTTTTATTTCAGGATTATTTTCTTTTGCTTCTTTTATCACTAAATCAAGCGATATCTTTTCTTCTGCATCACAAAGATTAATTTTTGCTGTGTTGATAAAAATTAAATAAATAAAAAACAACCTAATTGCTAAAAATTTATCAATTTTGTTCATTATCAGATTTTTTCTCCTAATTATTAAAAACTTGACTATAAAATTCTATTTTAAAAAAACTTTTCTGCAATCAATCCTGCTATGGGTGGGAAAAAGAACGTGCTTAAAAGACGAATAATTGTGAACTTCCAGCCGAGGATTCCGACCTCCATAGGTAATCTGCTTATTGACAACAACAACCAACCAGTCAAAAATGATACCATTGTTCCTGTACTCGCACCTAGTTTCAATAATATAGCAACAAGAGGAAGATTAACATAAGGTCCACCGGGTGCTAAACTACCCGCAATTGTACCAATCAGTATCCCTTTTATTCCGGATTCTTTTCCTATCCATTTCATTATTAACTCTTTAGGTAAAATAACTTGTATCATTCCTGACATAATAAACGCAAAAATTAACAATGGCATAACTTCTTTTGCCATATTTAATGCTATTTTTAAACCATCTATATGCACACCTTTGTAATATCCTATAATGAAAAAAATTATTGTCAAAACTCCAATTATAAAAGTTGAAATTAACATATTCTTCTCCTTCAACTTTTTTTAATCTATTTTTTCTATAATCTCTCTAATTTTACTTTCAATTTCATCCCTTACTTTACGGAAAAATTCTATCGGTTTACCTTTAGGGTCTGGTATATCCCAGTTAATTCGTTTCACATTTGACGAACGTTGAATAAAAACTGGACATTCATCACCACAACCCATTGTTACTATATAATCAAATTCAATATCTTTTACTTCTTCAAACCCTTTACTTCTTTGGTTAGAAATATCTACTCCTAATTCTTTCATTACATCTATTGCATTTGGGTTTACAACACCGGAAGGTTTAGACCCTGCACTGTAAGCACAAAAAGTTTGCCAATAAAAATTGTTTGTTATTGCTTCTGCTATCTGACTTCTACAAGAATTTTCAATACAGATAAAGAGAATATTTTTCCTTACAACAATTTTTTCTTCTTTAATCTTTCCTTCTATGATTTTAAATGCGCGAACTTCAGGAGTATCAAAATTTTTTAAAGAAATTATCACATAATCCGCTTCAGGATAGTATGCAAGTTCAACATCACGTGATGACGGATAAGCAGAAACGGTTGAATGTGAATGATATATACCTAACATCTCTATTCCTAACTGACGAATCTCTTTAAACACTTTAAGTTGTTCCTCAGGGTTCATAAAATAACATGTTTGTGGACTTTCCGAAATATTAGTCATTTTATAAACTTTAGTTACAACTCCCACTGGAATAGAGCCTTTAGCCTCGTTAGGAGTAGAGCCTTTAGGCTCGTCTACTTGTTTATATACCATGGACTGTGGACCGTGGACTATTTTACCAGCAATAATACCACACGCTTCTTTAGGATATTCTAGTTTCGCATGTTCTATTATGGTTAAATATTGTTCTTTTGTTAAGTACAACATTTCCGTCTCTCCTTTATATTTTTAGTAAAATCTCTAAAATCAATAAATGTAATAAATAACTTAACAAAAATGTAAAAACTGGTCCTGCAAACCAAACAAAAAATATTTTTTTCACAACGGATTTTTTATATGTTAAATAAAATCCATCCTTTACACTACTTATTGCAAGAACTGAGAAAGTTGTAAACTGTGCATAAGGTGTAGGAAGACCAAGCAAAGATGCAATTATCACAAAACTTGAACTAACAAACGATATTATCCCTGCTGACATTTGGCCTATAGGAACTATTTCTTTTGAAATTGTATTTATCACTCCTTTCCCAAAAACTAAACTTCCTAACCCAAAAAATAATCCTACAAAAAAAATATATAACACTGGATTAAAATTTATAGACAACAATACTGGTGCTACTACATTTGCAATATTGTTTGTTCCAACAGCGAATGCAGAATAAAAATCTGTAAATATAATAAATTTTTTTAGTTTATCATTGTGGACAACAGATTTTTCATAAAGCCAAAGATTACCATTTCTTGGTGGATAAAATATTTTTTTAATAAAATAAGTACCTAAAAATGCTAAAACACAAAACAAAACTGAAATATAAAAGATTTTTATTATTGTATACCAGTTTACTTGACAGTAATAAAAAGCAGCACCACTAAACGCAGCTACAGTTATAAAACTTGTTGACTGCGGTATCTTTAACAAATTAGAAAGGAACATCATTATTGCTGAAGAAATAAGAATTATTAAACCTGAATATTTTGAGAATCCAAATGGTGAACATGATATTTTATTAGTTAATGTAGCAACAACTCTTGGCCCTATCAAAATACCACCTATCAAAATAAATATCGTATAAAACAAACTTGCTTTTTTCCTTGTCAACAAGCCACTACCATAAGATGGAGTAAAAGAGATAGAAAACCCAGAAGCTCCCATATTCATTGCTAAAAATACTGATATTACTATAAGTAAAATAATTTCTGTCATTGTTTATCGCCTTAACTAAATATTATAGTCGGTTCTTTTCTTTTTCATCGCTTCAATTAATATTTTAGCGATTTCAGGCCGAGTAAACTCAAGCGGCGGAATCTCTTCTTCTTGTAACATTTGTCTAACTTTTGTTCCGCTAAGCATAATTTTTTCTTCGGGCCCGTGCGGGCAGGTTTTAGAAGAAGCCATACTCCCGCATTTCTTACAATAAAACGCATTTTCAAAAAATAGTGGGACAATTTCTAACTCTTCAGGTTTAAATTCATAAAATATTTTTTGTGCATCATAAGGACCATAATAATTTCCAACACCGGCATGGTCACGACCTACAATAAAATGTGTACAACCATAGTTTTTTCTTACAATAGCATGAAAAATTGCTTCTCTTGGTCCTGCATATCTCATATACGCAGGGTTTATTGCTAAAACTACTCTATCTTTTGGATAATAATTTTCTATCAAAACTTCATAACATTTCATTCTCACTTCTGCTGGAACATCATCAGATTTTGTCTCACCTACTATAGGATGTATAAATAAACCATCAAATATTTCTAATGCACATTTTTGTATATACTCATGTGCACGATGGATAGGATTTCGTGTTTGGAAGCCTACAATTGTATTCCATCCTCTCTCTTTAAAAATTTTTCTGGTATTTTGCGGTGTTAAATAATATTTAAGGAAAATTGGTTGAAGTAGAGACTTTAGCACCGTAAACGAACCTGAAGGCTCTACTTCAGACGAGCCTAAAGGCTCTACTCCTAACGAGCCTGAAGGCTCTACTCCAATTTCTATAATTTCCGGAGTAGGGGCTTTAGCCCCGTTAAAGTCTAACGAGCCTGAAGGCTCTACTTTAGACGAGCCTAAAGGCTCTACTCCAAGAGCATATATTGGACCTGCAAGTAAAACATCGCCTTGAGAATAAAGTGCATTTACTCCTGGATGGTTTTTGTCTTTTGTTCTATAAACTTTTTCTGCTTCTAACTCTTTATCGTACGAATAAATTTCTTCAAGATGAAGAAGTCCAACAACTTTCCCAAACTCATCTAAAAGACAAATATCTTCACCTATTTCAAACCGTTTTGCTTCCTGTTCATCCACAGCAAGAGTAATCGGGATAGGCCAAACTATACCATTAGCTAACCTCATATTGTGTAAAACATTTAAATAATCTTCTTTACACATAAATCCTTCCAATGGACTAAACGCACCTGTAGCAATCATCTCTAAGTCGGATATCTGTCTTTTGTTCAATTTAACACTTTTAAGAGTAAATATTTTATCCTTTAATACTTTTCTTTGTTCTTCACTAACTGTTCTATTTACTAATTTTCCACCGTGGGGTTTTATCATTTTTTTACTCCTGTTGATATCCAAAAGTTAACTCTTTTATTTGTCTTACTATTAACCGTGGACCATGGACTATAGACCGTGGACTATAGACCGTGGACTGTGGACTGTAGACTATGGACCGTGGACCGTGGACCATGGACTATTTTCTAATATGTAACCCACACTCTTTTTTTTGTGGCTCTTCCCACCACCAGCGACCTGCACGTATATCTTCAGTACGTTTCACAGCACGGGTACACGGTGCACAACCTATACTTGGGTAGCCTTTATCATGCAGTTCATTGTACGGAACATCGTTTTCTTTTATATAATCCCAGACTTGCTGTTCTGTCCAGTCGGCAATCGGGTTTATTTTTAAGATACCATTATGTGCATGGTCTACTTCAACTTTTTTGATATCACTCCGAGTAACTGACTGTTGTCGTCTTAATCCGCAAATCCAAGCATCTAACCCTTTTAATGCCCTCATTAAAGGTTCAACTTTTCTTACTTTGCAACACAACTGACGAAGTTCTACACTTTTGTAAAACAAGTTAAACCCATGTTCAAAAACCATCTTTTCTACAGATTCTTTATCTGGAAAATAAACTTCAATATTTATTTTATACTTTTCTTTTATCCTATCCATCAAATCATAAGTTTCCTGAGGAAGCCTACCAGTATCAATTGTAAAAACTCTAAATTTAGTATTGACCGCTGAACTTTGAACTATTTTTGAAAGCATATCAATCAAGACAACATCTTCAGCACCAAAACTTGATGCTAAAGCGACTTTGTCTTTGAACTTTTCCAACGCCCATTTTAAAATTTCTTGTGCTGTCTTTGATTCAAAATCTTCAGTAATTAAAGTTTTATTCATTCTCGTAAAACCTCCTTTTAAATATAATAAATCATATGTGATTTTCTTATCTTATGAAAATACATATCTAACATATCCTGAAGTGTTATTGAGTCAAGGAAATCAAACATAGTGTTTCTTAATTTTAACCATATATCTCTTACAACACAATTTTTAATTCTTTCACATTCTTTAGGTTCATCTAAACATGGAGAAAAAGAAATTTCTCCTTCAAGAACTCTAAATACTTCTGATAATTTAATCTGGGAGGGGGATTTTGATAACACAAACCCTCCATTTTTACCACGTAAACTTTTAACTAATCCTGAGGAAACTAAAGTCGCAATAATATGTTCAAGATAGCGTTTTGAAATATTTTGCCTTTTTGCAATCTCTGACAATGTTAACTTTTCTTTAGAAGAATAACCTAATGCCAACTCTAAGATCGCTCTTATACCATAACGTGTTCTTGTTGAAAGTTTCATTTTTAAATATTACTAAATCTATAGTTTTAGTAGTATTTTATAATAAAAATAAAAATTTGTCAATAGTTTCAAAAAAAATTAATTTTTAGACCTACAGAGTTACTTCGTGATATCTGTCAGGAAAAAGTCAGTTTCTACAATGTAGAGTTATAAACTTTAAAATCTATTTTCAGATTATTTTACTTGGACATTAGTTTATACATATTTTCAATTGATTTTAATGCTTTAATTTTTATTTCTTCTTTAACTATTATTTGTGGTTGCAATGTTTCTAAACTAAACAAGATTTTTTCTAAAGTATTTTTTTTCATATTTGGACACAAAGCTAACTTTGATGCCGGGATAAACTCTTTGTGTGGGAACAACTTTTTTAATCTATAACACATTCCTATCTCTGTAGCTACAATAAAATATTCTACATCTTCATTTTGTTGAACATATTTTATCATGCCAGAAGTTCCTGCAATTTTATCTGCTATTTGTTGAACCTCCAAATTACATTCAGGATGAACAATTACTTTTGCATCTGGATATTTTTGTTTTAATTCTAAAATATCTTCTTTTAAAATTTTAAGATGTGTAGGACAATATCCAGCCCATAAAATAATATCTTTTTTTGTATTTTTTTTCACAAAACTGCCTAAATATTTGTCTGGTACAAATATTATTGTTTGCTGTGGTATTTTATTAACAATTTCAACTGCGTTCGCTGAGGTACAACAGTAATCTATCTCAGATTTTACTTCAGCAGAAGTATTTATATATCCTACTATAGGTACATCAGGGTATTTTCTTTTAAGTTCAAGCACATCTTTTTTTGTTATCATATCTGCTAAAGGACAACCACAGCTAATATCTGGCAGAATCACTGTCTTGTTAGACAATATATATGCTGTTTCAGCCATAAAATGAACCCCACAAAAAATTATAACCTTATTTTCTACAGACTTTGCTTTTGTAGACAAATCTAACGAATCTCCTAAATAATCTGCAATATCCTGTACTTCCGGCAATTGATAATTATGAGCCAGAATTATAGCATCACGTTCTTTTTTTAATTTGTTAATTTGTTCAATTAATTCTTGGTTAGTCATTTTTTGTTTCACAAAATCTTTTTTATACGTTCAACAACTTCAGTTTTAAATTTTTCTATATATCCTGCGATATATTCTTCAATACTAATTTTTGTATCTTTTATTAACGCTGTTAAATCTAAAGCATAGATTATTGCAGTAGCCACGTCTACACCATGAGTAGCAAAATATGTTGCATTAGCACGACGACGACCTATTGTTGCTAAATCGTACCGTTTTCCACCACAAATCTGGGAATCAAATATACCGAGTAACGCTGCGGATAAATTTTCATGTTGGGAAACATCAAATGCTACTTTATACTTATCTGGCAACCAGTCAAGGTCACACCATACTTCACAACCGTAGAGATTTTGTGGTTTAATTTCTTCTGGCAACTCACGTAACGCTTGGATAGTTCTTATAACAGTTGCGACATGTGTTTCATGTTTATCAGCAAGGTTATGAGTATAAACCACTTGCGGTTTTGTAATAGATAATACTGTTTTAATATCTTCTTTAGGCGAACTGTTAGATTTATCTTTTAGTGTAGAACTAGGGTAATCTAAAAATACTACAGCTGAATATTCGCCAACAAAAGCAGCCTTTTTTTGTTCTTTTCTGCGGACTTTTTGCATTTCTTCGTCGGTATATTTTGCATAAATTCCATCTCGTGGACTACCACTGCCGTTAGTAACTACTACTGCAGTAAACCAGTTTTTTTCGTTATTAAAACATTTCAAAATTCCGTCGTAAGCCATTATTTCAATATCGTCTTGGTGTGCACCAATTGCTAGATGTGTAGTTCGTTGTAACGCTTTTTCTACAGGAGTATTGTCAGGAACAAAAATTTCCGCAGTTATATTTTTAAGTTGCATATGTTTTAAAATTTTACTTTTAAGAATAATAAAATTTCCATATTAACTACCAGTATACTCTTTTGTGTCCCCTGGTAAATAGAGAAGGAGGGGGAAAATTAATACTTTTTGATAGAAATACAAAATAAATATAAAAACTATTATGTTTCTACATTAACGGTGGTAAAGTTAATGCTGGATGATTTACTTTAGTAAGATATTCTAACAATTCTTGAGGATCAGTTGTGATTGTTTCGTCAGCAATTTTGTCTAGTAAATCTG
>CALJEJ010000040.1 GCA_938074745.1 uncultured Endomicrobiia bacterium | reverse complement strand
CTTTTTTAACCATGAACTGGTTAATCTTATCCTGATTTTTAGCGAACCCGTTTTTATACATTTCTTTATCAAGTTCATCAACACAGATTTTCTCAGCTTCAGGTTTTGTATATTTCAAAATAGATTTGTCAACAAGATAATCATAAATAATCACATCAGCTTGACTTAAGATTTTTGCCCCTTTAACTGTTATCAAATCAGGTTCACCAGGTCCTGCTCCAACTAAATACACTTTGCCTTTTTTCATAATAATGAATATATATACCCCAAAGATACTGCAAAGAAACAAATAATTAAAAGATAAAATAAAAGTATTCTAAACCCGAACTCTTTTCTGATGACAAGGATAGTTCCATAACTTGTAATCGGCCCTATTAAAAGTAAAGCGAAACCTGCACCAATGTTTAACCCTTGTTTAACTAATGCATCAACTAACGGTACACTCATAGTAGCACACATATACATAATCAAACCAAAAACAACACTGAATAAATAACCATAAATTCCATATAAAAATTTTTTTATCAACTTTCCTACTGGCGTAACTGCACTTACTAACGCTGCAAGAACTAACCCAAGCATTGTTTCTAATCCAATCTCTTTAGGTAAATCAATATACGCATATTTTAAAACTGATTTAATTCTTTCAAACACTGTTTTATTTTGTTTTGAATTATCATATACTTCATTTTCACAATGACAACATTCTGTATCATCACTTATTTTGATCTTGGGGTTAAATTTTAATTTATTACCAATTAAACCAGCAACTATTCCTGTAATGATTACAGAAAAGAAAAGATATATAGCAAATTTTATTCCAAAAAATTTCCATGTAACTAAAATTGCATTTATTGAAGTTGCAGGTGTTGCAATAAGAAAAGAAAGAACAGGTCCTAATGACGCTCCTTTTAGAAAAAATGTTACTGCTATTGGTAGAGAACCCCAACAACAAACAGGTACAATTGTACCAATTATTGTAGAATAAAGTATTGGTTTTATACCTTTAGTACCTAAGTGTTTTTGTACCCATTTTGTTGATACAAACTCTTGTATTATACCACTTAAAAGAAATCCTGCTGCTAAAGCTGGCAGTATTTCAGTTGTGTAATGTTTTAGATGATATAAAAATTGGATAACCATATATCACACTCCTTTAACTGTGAACCCTTTTTCTTGCAATTTCTTAACTACCTCGTTTATATTTTTTCCTTGTTTTTCACAACCTTGTTTCAAAGTTGTCACACGGCCCAATGTGTTCCTTAAAACAGGATTTTTTATTCCTAAAAATCCTAATTCTGATAAAATATCTATAAGTTCAGGATATTGTTGTGTAAGTTCGTATACTGTTTTGTTAATATCAATCTCTTTCATCTAATAATCTTTTTTCTCCTTCCAACTTTTTTATTTCGGTAACATCTTGTGTAACTTCAAGTGTGCCAAGGTATTCACCATTTGTATCTCTTACAGCAAAATATCTTATATAAACAAATCTACCTTTATAATTAATCCAGAAATCTACGAAATCTTTTTTACCTTCTTTGAAATCTTTTAAAATTTTTTCAACTTTGTCAACACTTTGTGGTGGATGACAGTATTGAACTTTTCTACCGATAACCGACCTCGTTCTTACAAAAATCCTATCTTTTGTCTCAGAAAAATATTTTACTGTATCGTCTTTATCAATAAAAGTAATATCAACAGGTAAAGTGTTTAATATACACATAAGTTCTTTTAACTGCAAATTTCCTGAAGGAAAAGATATAGTATCACTGTCTTTTATTGTAGGCACTTCAGTTATTGCATGTTTTAACTCATCTATAAGTTCTTCAGTTTCTTTTGGTTTTTTAATAAACGCATAACCTACAGTATCACTTTCTTTTAATATCTCAACCCAGTCGTTAAGGTTCAATTTTTCTAACGATGTAGGAAAAAGTATATTTTCTTCTTTAAAAATCATACCTTCAACTTCTTCAATTAACGGAGTTAAACTTGAAGTTATATACTCGTCAATTTCATCTACATTTTTTAATTCATCAATTTTTAATAAAGCATTTTTTAGTAGTTCTCTTATTTCATTATCTTTGCCCCACATAACCTTTGAAGGACCAAAAAAACCATACTTCTCTAAATATGGGAAAAGTAGTTGCTCTTTTCTTGTATAGTGAATCTCTATATCTTTGAGTTTTATAAGTTGATTTTTTACTTCTTGTTTAAACTGTTCAATATTGTATTGTTTAGAGTTTTTTATTAGTTCTTTTAGATAACTTGTAATTTTTTCTATTTCTCTGTTTTCAAGTTTAAACAAGAAAACAGGGTGTGCTGGAGATTCTTCTTTTGAAACAGTTTTAGACAATGCTGACTGAAACAGTAGTACATGAACATTACAGAACTTTTTTATCTCATCAGGTGATAACCCTTCGTCTATAAGTGATTGTTCAAGTGCTGCAATCTCAGAAGATGTTATACTGCCAACATTTTTTTCAAACATCTCTTTTGCTTCTTCAACAGACATCCCTTGATGAAGTTTAAGAATAATTTCTTTTAGTATATTTTTCTTTCGTTCTTTATTACTTATAAGTTCACTCATTTTTATTTTTCTCCTTAATTAAAGTTTTTCTGCCAATATTAGCTAAAGAAAAAAATTGTTTTTTTTATCGCTAAATTCAACTAAAAAATTAAACTACAGGAAACTTTTATCTTTTATATCTTTCAATGCTGATAATTTTTAACTCTATCCTAATTATCCGCAGCAGCCAGGGCCAGAACTTGGGCCACAGCCAGATACAAACCCGCCGTTTTTAGAACCGCCACCCATAACCAAAATATTGCCAAACACTTGGACAGTTTTTTTACTGTGACAATTTGGACATTCTGGTTTTATACCT
>CALJEJ010000039.1 GCA_938074745.1 uncultured Endomicrobiia bacterium | reverse complement strand
GGTTTCGGTGTAAACAAAAATATTGTTCATCACGAAGGTGTTTCTTTAATAGTAGGCCCTACGGAAATTGTTTTAGGTTGTGAAAACAATACAGTTGATGTTTATAACAATAAAATAAAGTTGGGTATAAACATCAATATATTAGGTTCAGAGAGTATAAATCATAATTTTTGTTTACGTTTTGGTGTAAGCAATGGTATTGGCAATAATTATCTATTAAATTATGGTATTGGGATAGGATTTAGATATGGTTTTTTTATGCTTGACTACTCTTATAGCTATCACAATTTTTTAGGTACAACTCATAATGTGATTTTAGGTATTCCCATACCCGATTTCTAACTTCTCTTTTACTTAATTTTTTCTCAGATACAACACTGTCCCTATAATCAAAAACAAAATGTTAGGTATCCACATAGAAATGTTCGGGTTAAGAACATTTATTTCAGCCAATTCCCTACAATAAGATAACAATGTCCAATATATTATAGTTAACCCTATAGTGTAACTAAAACAGACCAGTTTCCCATACTGACTAGAAGTAGTTTGTCCTAACGGGATGGAAAGCAAAATCAAGATAAAATTTACTGCTGCTACTGCATAACGAAAATTTATTTCTATTAAAAATTTGTTATTTTCTTTCCCCAAAAATTTTGCTGTTTTTATCCAATGTCGTAATTGTTTGATACTTAACCTATCTAACGGTTGATCTAAATAGTTATATTGAAAATCTTCAATATCAACCTTTAGTGATAAAACATATTTTTCATACCTTTTTTCGTTAACAACAAAATTATTTTTATATTCTCGCAAGATTGTATTATACAATATTAATGTAGAATCTTCCTTTGTGTTTACCACTGTACCTTGAGCTGAAAACAGTTCTTTTCTAAGTTGGGAAGTGTTATTATCAATTTGGTGTAGTATAACATCTTTTACTATTTTATTTTTTTTATCATACAATCCAATATTTACAAAACAGTGTTGTGCAATACTAGAATTAAATGGTATAAAATCGTAATAGGACAAATTTTTTAACACATCAGTATCCCAAGGTTCTTTTTTTATTTTAGTTTTTAAAACCATTTGTGCTTTGTGAAAACCTACAGTTGCTATTTTATCGTTAATCCAAAATGATGCAATACTCAATATTAACCCGAAGATTACCCACGGAATAAAAAAAAGTTTTAAATTTATCCCTAAAGATTTTATTGCAATAAGTTCTCTTGTATACATAAAATGGGATATAGTTATAAGCGTAGACAACAAAACTGTCATTGGCATAGTCTGGACAAACCATAACGGAATATGTAGGAAAAGATAATACAAAATAGTTCCTACTGAAGTTTTGTAAGTTACGAAATCAGGCAACCGCCAAAAAAATTCGCCTAAAGCAAATGTAGTAATAAAAAAAATACATACAGGAATAAAAATTTTTGTCAATTCTAAAAACAAATATTTTTGTAACGTTTTCATTCTTGGTTATTCTTTATAAATTTTAGCAAGTATAAAATATATAATAAAAAAAATTATATTTGGTGCTTGCATTATCGTAGCGATGTAATATTCTGTGAAATTTGTAATTTTAGTGTTCTTACATAAAGTTATACTTGCTGTAAGTAAAAAATAATATATTCCAACCACAATGATGGTAATAACGAAACTTAACGGTTTTGCATTATGTTTTAGGTGAGGTTGTTTAAACCTGTGTGCCAAAACAATACCTAATAACGTAAACACAAAAATAGAAAAAGATAATGTATAACGTAAAAAATATTCTGTAAGCAGCTGCTGGTAAAAAAATAAATTTTTTGTTTTTTCTTGTCGTAAAAATAAAATTTCTTTAAACAGTTCTTTATTAGTCATTTCACGGAACGTCTTTGTTTCTGAAATAAAAGAAGTTTTTTGTTTGCTGTAGATTGTGAATACATATTTGTTAAATTTCAGCATAGTATTATTTTGAGGTTGGGATTTATCTAAAATGTTCACCCAGCCGTCATAAAGATTAAATAAAATATTTTCTCGGATATCAGTTTCTACAGTAGCATTTTTTGCAAATATTGTTTGGTATAACGGTTCATTTTCAGGATTGAAAATATAAACATTTTCTAATGAATTTTTATTATAAACTTTTTGAGCGAAAATTTTTTTGTTTTCTATAAAGACAAATTTTGAACTTGAGAATTTTGTTGCAGGTGAGGAAAGTATGGCGGTAATATACAATTTTTTAAAATATTGGTTGCTTTGTGGTACAATATATCCGTTAAAATAAAGCATTATAATAGAGGTTATAAAAGACAAAAATATTACTGTTTTTGTATATTGCCATTGGTTTATTCCCATAGTGTTTAATATAGTGATTTCATTTTGTTCACACATAACTGCGAAGGTTAATATTGTAGATAATAAAAAAGTTATAGGAACAGCAATAGAAATTATCGCTGGGAATAATGAAACAAAAATTTTTAATACAGTCAAAATTGGTGTTTTGTGTAATAACAAAGCCTGAATAAATCTATAAAGTTCGTTTAGTAAGAACAATAAAAAAATTATACTGGAATAAATTATAAAATACCCGAAAAAGTTATGTAATATATATTTTGTCGTCTTCATTTGTTCTGTAGGAAAATTGTAATTTGTATTGCATTTTTAGGTTTAATGTAATATAATTTTATACAAAAAATGGGAAAGAAAACAATAGTTATTAGTTTATTATTAACTTCAATTTTATGTTCTGAAGAGTTAACAGTTTCAACTGTTCCTTTTGTTGTTGAAAAATCAACTTTTACAGAAAAAGAACCATTGTTTAAGTTTAATAAAAAAAAATGGAACGATATAAGGTCAAAGATTGAAAAAAACTTGCCTGTTTATGAAGAATCTGTTTCTACTACACCGGCAAAACTCCCGCCTGTTGCGAGTCCTACTACAATAGAATTTATTGAAGGTACACAGTTAACTATTGCAGGACGGAAACTTATCGGTATGGAACTAAAAACAGTACAATATCCTAAAAGGCCTGATAGTTTAAGCAACAGAACTGACCTTAATATGAGACAGGAACTACAGGTAAGGATTCATGGTAAAGTAGGTAAAAATGTTGATGTGAACATAGATATTGACGATACTCAACCAGATAAAAGAGATATTTTAATAATCTATCGTGGGGAAGGTGTAGAAGCGGCACCCGGTGCCGTAGGATACAAAGCTAAACCTGGTGCTGTGATACAAGAAATAGCGTTTGGCGATGTACAACTAACGTTACCTAATTCAGAGTTTGTAGGATACTCACGTCAAGTGTTCGGTATAAAAGCGATCGCTCAATATAACACTGCACGGTTATACCTTATTGCAAGCCAAAGTAAAGGTAATTTTGAAACACAACGGTTTACCGGAACAACTAAATTTCAACGTGAAATTATACCCGATACTGCTTATAAAAGGAAAAAATATTACAAAATAGCGTTTGGAAATGATAAAATAAAAAAAGATAGTGTAGTAATTTATCTTGACACATTAGATCCTACTAGAGACCCAAACACACTTACAAAATTAACTGCACAAGCATACCACAGTTCTACGTTTACTTATACCAGCCAATTAGGGTTTGAAAAACTTGCTTCTGGAAGAGATTATGTAGTGGATTATGCTCAAGGATATGTAATTTTTAATTTACCTAACAGAAGTATACAAGATAACTGGGTTATAGCAATAGATTATATAGATGAACGAACAGGTTTGTCTTTACGTGAAAAACTCGGAACTACTAATTATATACTTATAAAAGACATCAACAACACACCAGATGTAACCACAGAACTTTGGAATAGGTATAGTTTAGCTGCAAAAAATATTATTCGCGACAATGGGACAGGAAATTTTATACTGAAAATAGTGGATAAAAGTAATCGTCCTCTTGACCCACAAAAAGATAAAATACAACCTGGCGATAAACCAGTCCCTGTATATAAACCTGGCAACCTTGGAGATATTATAGTAGATTTTGAGAATGGCGAGTTTTATTTTATTTCCGAGCGACCTTTTGCTGACAATTGTTATGACAAAAATCCACAAAATGCAATAAATACTTATAATATCTTGGTTGAATATAGATATAGAATCAAAACATACCAGTTGAAACCTTTTATAGTTCCGCAATCAGAACGAGTACTACTAGACGGCAAACTTTTACAACGCGAGGTTGATTATTTTATAGATTATGATTCTGGATTTCTAACTTTCTTAAAAGAAGAACAGATTACTGAAAATTCTGTCATAGAGGTAAGTTATGAATACAGTATGTTAGGGTTACAAGGTGGTGAGACACTTGCCGGTGGACGGTTAGAAGTACCGCTTGCAGGAAATAAACTTTTCTTAGGAGGTAGCTGGTTAAGCAATTTACCGTCTAAAGGAACAAATGTCCCTGATGTAAGAACAACACCAAGTTCGTTGAATGTATGGGAATCTGATACACGGTTGGTAGATTTCAAAGTACCATTTATACCATTAACAATAAACTCTTTTTCTGCAGAATATGCAGAAAGTAATAAAGATCCGAATATATGGGACAAAGCAGTTGTAGAAAATATGGAAGGTATAACACTGGAAGATAATGTTTCTACGTACCGTGAGTTATGGCATTATAGTTCAACTGTTATAGGTGAGGGGTATGTTCCAGGAAAGTATGAAAATACAAGGTTTGTAGGTGGAGAACTTGGTTGGGAGAACGAAGAAGTTTATGTAAGAGACATAAATCCAAATAAGGTATCTACCTTAGAAAAACAACAAGTGTTAAGAATTAATTATGACTTGTTTAAATCTTCGGAAGTAGCTATGGTATACAGTTTTTCAAAAATAGGGTTAGATTTTACTAAAAAACTGTATATAGATTTAGAACTCTACAGTGACACAGGTGGTGGTAAGTTATATTTAGATTTAGGTCAAGTTAAAGAAGATATAGATAACGATGGATACCTTGATACTGAAGATAAAAATCACAATGGTAGGTTAGATATAGATGAAGATGTTGGGTTTGAATACAATTTAGGTGACACAAAATATAACCTTTTTGCAGGTAATGGTACGTTAGATACAGAAGATTTAGATGGAGATAATATTTTGAAAACTTTTGACAGTTTAGCTGGAAGTTACTATATTGGCGAGTTAAACTTTAACAGTTGGATTTCTACCCGTGTCCCAATAGAAGTTACTGATTTGAACTTGTGGTCTACTGTGAAACATCTGCGGTTAAGAATTCAGGGGCATGGCAAACGCGGTGTTTTAAAAATAGCCAAAATATCTGTTGTAGCAAACAAGTGGCAAAATAACACACCACAGAAATGTAAAATTTATGCTGTAAATAACGAAAATACACCAAATTATAAAAAACTTACAGAACTTGAAGAGTATCAATCACTTTATGGTTCACAGTTCACAAAAGAAAAAACTGTAGAACAAGCACTTGCTGTTGAATACAATTTCACTTCTTCAACAGATACAGCTTCGGTGTATTTGTTATACACCAGAGCTCAAGATTTTACTTACCATCGTAAATTTAATTTTTTCTTATTCAATGATGGTAACGAAATAGAATTTAAACTTAGAGCCTACACTGATAATGATAATTATTTTGAATACTCAACACATACAATTTCTTGGTCTAACGAATGGAAAAAATTTTATCTTCATCAGATAGATATAAACTTTGACGGTGTGCCTGATATATGGAGTGTTGATTCTTTAGATCCACAACAACCACGAAATCCTAACGGTGGAATATGTTCCAAGATAACAAAGGCAGGAACTGCAGGACCAAGTTTGCAAGCAATTTCAAAACTTGAAATTGTAATAAGACCAACAAAAAATTTTCAAAAAGGAGTTTTGTATATCAACGATATATATCTTTCTGAAAGTTGGAAACGTAAAGGTATTGCAAAAAAACTTGAACTAAACTTTTCAATCCCTGGTTGGGCAAGTTTTGGTTCTCGGTATCGTGCAGTAGACCGCAGGTTTGAAACTTTTACTTCACCGATTACTAATCAAGACAATACCACAACTGCTGGAAGTTTTAATTTTACTAAATTTAGGTTTTGTCCAATAAGTTTTCAAGCAGAACAAATGTATACTGTAACTCCTTCAGCGATAAAATCAGGTGAACTTGTTTCTCAAATAGAAGAAGGACAAAGGAGTATCACTAAAGGTAGTGTGAACACAAGTTTGATAATTCCTAAATTACCTGTAATAGGTGTTAACTATACAAAATCTGTATCTTCAATTTCGGTAGAATCACGAAATGATATTGACGATACCTACAGGTTTACTTTTAATTACTCTAATCCTATTTCTAAAATAATCCCGATTAACAATATTAGCACAGAATATAGTGAAGGTAAACTATTTATTTTTCCGTGGGATGTTGTACGCTCAACCCCTTTCATAGACAATTCTCGGAATGTATCGGTTACAATACCGTTTAATTTCTGGAATAAACTTACGTTAAGTTTATCTGCGACAAATAAAAATGTTTTTACTGAGTTAAGAAAGTATAAAGATAAAATTGACACTGGAATTGTTATACCCAAACTTTCTGAAAAAACAGATATAGTAGATTACTGGACAAAACTTGTATTTTTCCCGTTGATAAATTTCCCTCAAACATATCCCGAGGTTATAATAAGTTCTTTTGCAAAAACTTCTTTTTGGTCAACTTCGGTCAATTCTACTATAGATATTATCCCATCATTTAGACCAAGTTTAAGTTACAAAATAGATATTACAGAAAATTATAATTTTCCAATTTCTGACGTAAAAGATGTAATAAGGAACGCTTCTGGTTCTTCAGGGGTAAGTTTTGCACCAAGAAGTTTGTTAGATATAAAACCGATACGTTCGTTGAATATTGGATACAATTTTACCCTTACTGTTGCGGATAAGTATGAAAAGTTGTCTAAAGAGACCGAAATTGTAGATATTTACAATTTTAGAAAATTAGAAAATTTGTGGTACCAAACGGAAATTTCTACTTCAAGAGTTTTTAGGACAAACTGGTTTGAACGTAAAGAACATAGAATTTCTTCTTCATGGAATATTTTTGAAGGTATTGAATTTAAAGGTATACTTTCTGGGTTAAAAAGAACATCACTACAACTTAACTATAACGATACTGAGGAAACTAAAGAACAAACAGGTACTCTGAGTTATACTTATACCAAAGTATGGCCTGATATTACTACTACATTTTACGAACTTGAAAGATTTACTAAATTGGTATATAAAAAAGATGTAATTACAGATACAAGATTGGATTTAAGGTATATATTTAGAACAACAGAAATAAGAAATGTTAGTAAAGACAGACATATTACACATAGAGAGGGTTTAAGTTTTAATTTGTTTAAAGAATATCAAATTGTAACAAGTTATGAAAACACTTATGCTGATAGTTACAGTTTAATTTTAAACACAACTACACAGAAAACTAATAACCATTATGTAACCTTACAAATAGGTTTACCATTTTTTGGTCACCGGTTAACTCCAAGATATGAATTTAGAAAAGAATATACTGTAGATTCACGTCAGTTGCCAACAAGAGATGTTATTACACATACACTGGGTGTACGATATTATGCAGATATTGTACCACAACAAGGTGTGCGATTACCTATTTTTGGTACAATACCGTTACACAACAGGTTACGTGTGGATACAAATTTGCAATATGCAAGAAGAGAAAACACTCTTGAAGTAAGAGACAATACAGACAAAATAACATTTTCAAGTAATGCAGATTATGATGTTTCAAAATACATTTCTTTAAGGGTTGGGTTGGGTACTGGGTTGAACTTTAACCGTGCAGTAGAAACTGAAACAAATTATACTTTTAGTATAAATTCTCAACTTACTATTATATTTTAA
>CALJEJ010000038.1 GCA_938074745.1 uncultured Endomicrobiia bacterium | reverse complement strand
CTGTTGAGTCTAATCCTACTGCAGCAAGTTTAGTTACATTTTGTAAGCCAATAATATCACCAACTTTAAAATCTTTTTCAATTGTAACATCAAAATATAGATCAATCTGTTTATTATCTACTAGTGCTAATTGTTTAAATTTATAATCATATCTTTTGTACGTAACAACTGTCCAATCTGCATTGTAATTTCCTATCCAAATTAACTCATTTTCTTTGTAACTTTCTAAAGGTAAATCTTTTAATTTGGCATATTGCGATACAATTTTATCCACATCATTTTCACTTACATAGCCAGCATGTCTAAATTTAAATTTCTCTGTATCTATAGTTGGAAAGGGTTGATGCTGATATCCATTATCTTTTGATAAAACTTGGCTTTCTGATATTCTATAAATTAAGTCTGTTTCTTGCCCAGTAATATTATTTGTTAAAAGTATTGGTTGTGGCGATAATTTAAAATTTTCTTCATCAAGTATAAAATCAAATTCGTTAAAGTTTCTTACTGCTCCATAATTTCCTTGTTTTACTGCGTATTCTTCATAAAATTCTAAACTATCTTTTTCTGCACTTGCTAAAACATCAAATAATTTTGTAAGAGAATTTTTTGTCCCTTTTTCCTGTATGTATCCTTGATAAAATTTATATTGGCTTACATCGTTATTAATAATATTTTCTAAATATTTTCTTTTTTGATAACCTATTAGATGTTGAGCAAGTTTTTGTTGATTTAAATCTAAATTATCGCTATCTAAATCATAAAAATCTTTAAATTGCTCAATTTTGTAATCAAAGTTACTAAACAGATTAGATGAAACTTGCCTATTTAATAATTTCCAATTTGTATAATTAAATTCATCAGCAGGGTCAACATTTATAGTAGCAACATAATTAAATTCTTTATATTGAACAATATCTCCTATGTTATATTTTTTCCACTGCTCCCATTTTGAAATTTTAACATCGTCGTAAAAAAATCCAGGTATGTCAAGTCCGCCTGTCCAGTTATTAGTACGGTACCCTAGCACTCTTATTCTTTCTTGCCTATAACCTGGTGCTAAATCAAATATTATGTCATTAAATTCAGTTACATTATCTATTAAAACAACATGTTCTTTGTATACAACAGGTATTTTTATAAAATAAATGCCATCATTATTATTTGTTTGAGCATAAAAATTATTATTGTTATCTCTTACAAAATTTATATTCCTTGGTTTAATCACTGTGCCATCTGCTTTAAAAATAGAATATTTTACAGACGTATCAATAACATTTCCAACTGTTCCATATTCAGATGCAAAATTTACTTTATCAGCACCCGGACTCAACGTAATTAATGATCCGACATCCCAATTTTGAGTAGTCCAAAATAAAAATTGTTTTACTGCTAGATTCCAATCAGCTACTTCATACTGACTTTCTACAAATCTATCAAATGTAAATCCTACTGATTCTAACCATTTACCATAACCTAATAAAAAATCTGTAACATCTTGCACAGATGTCAAAGAAGTACCATAAGATAGTTCGTTTACAGTTTTATTAAATTGTTTCCTAATTTTTGCATTAACTCCACCTATAATAGGTAATCTAGGTAAAGATGCAAATTTAGAAATATCAAAATTTTCACCACTTACATGCGTTTGTTTACATCTATAAAAAGTATTACTTCCAACTTTTACAATTGCATCTATAGCATATGTTTTATCTGGCTCCCATATTAAATATTCTTTGCTTACTCCTCCTACATTGATTATAGTATCAGCGTCTCTTAAAATAGGAGGAAAATATTTAAATTTTGTATAACTATCATTATAGCCACTAATTGTCCATCCAGCTAAACTTTTTTCAATTACAACACCACTATAAACAAATTCTTCTGCAGGATAACTTGTATGTAAAAATATAGAATAGTTTTCTGCAGGTACAAAAACATTACCTTCATTTAATGGAGTTCTACTGTCTAATATTAATTTCCATTTATCTTTGTCTGTAAAACCTCCTACTCGAAAACTAATTTGATTCTTGACCAATTTTAATTTATCTACATAGTTTGTATATCGATTTTGAAATATTCCATTTTGATATTCCGCTATATAGTTTATTAAACCACTTGTATAAAAATTATCATTATCGATATAGGGTGCATTTATATTTTCTAAAGTTATATGATTTTTTGTTGTTTTATATACAATTTGCCCGGCAATATTTCTGATTTGATGTAATCTATCAAAACCTGTTGAAAAAGCATACCCGGCTTTATTAAGTAATATAGACTTAATTAAGCTAAAAACAAAATCACTTGAACGCCTCCAAATACTTTCAACTGGCGATCCGTCACCAAATACAAAACTTTTTTTAATATTAACCCTTGAATAATAATTAATTAAACCTGCTTTAGAAGGACTCAACAAATTACCTTTATCATCAACTGGTTTAAAATTTTGTAAACCTGTTCTTACAAATCTTTTATCAATTTTGAAATTTGGTTGTCTAATTATACCTTTTTCTAAATCTTCCCACATTATCAGATTGTCTGACGTATAAGGAAACTCACCATATTCATCATCCCACCACGCAGGCTTAATTGTAAATCCAAGCATTTCCCAAGGATGTGTATGCGGTCTATCTGTATCATACACATACTTAAAAATCTGTCTCCACCAACCAGGGCTGAATTCATTATTACTTAATCTAGAGCCTGCATAATTATAGGTAAAACTATTAGTAATATTAAAATATTGATGTGTAGAATAATCTTGATTTATAAATCTGGTAAAAGAAATAAAATCATTTATTAATACATTGTCAAAATTTTGTCTCTCTACTCCCGTATGTCTATAGAAACTAGGAACAACTTCCTTGATATCAAACATATTATCATCGTATTTTACTTTTAAATTATTATAAATTCTTTTTTCTAATTCAAAAATTAATTGATCTTTAAAATCTTTAAATGTAGTAGTTAAACTTCCATCATGTCCTTGAATAACAAGAATACCTTCTTCCCATTCTAAATAATTTATATTATCTTGAGCTCCAACATTAGTGTCACTAATTGGCATATAAAAAGGTCTATTTAGACCTGCAAATCTATGTATAGAAAACTCGCCGGTTCCATTATTAGATATATCAGCTGCTATTGCATCGTCAGCTGTCAAATAAATTGGATAAAACCATCCTAATTTATCATCATCAGTTATCTCATTTTTTTCATAGGCATATATTTTATAAGGACCATTGTGTTCTGCATTCTGCTCTAAAAAATATGTTGTATCTATATAAATTTCTGGTCGATATGAAGGATATAAACCTAATTTTGTAGGAGTTGGAGGAATAAAAGATCCGTTAGTATTTTCATACTCATAAATTTCAATAAAATCATTTACTTTTTTAAAACCAAAAATTTGTACAAAACCCTCGTCGTTGAATACATAATCTTTGCCATGAATTAATTGCTCGCCATTTCTATAAATGTTAACAGCTTTATTAGAAGGAAAGTCTAACGAAAACCTTTCACTTAATGCATAATACTCTTGATCAACATCAACAATAATATCATTATTAACTACTGAACCTGCGTACGGCACCATATCAGTATAGAAAAATGGTTGTGTATCGTTTTTATCAACTACAAAATCTGCAATAATCCTATCAACATGCTCTTTAATAGGTCCATTAAAACCTAAATTATCTGCAATCTCAATAAATCTTCTTTTAAATTTGCTATATTCTTCTTTTGAATATTGTATTGCTGCCAAAATATTAGAATCTTTATCTAAAAAATTATATATAGACAAATTCAAAGGACTAGAATGTTTTAAAAATTTTCTTCCATAAGGAGCTAATTTTCCAAGATCTCTAAGGTTATTTTTTCCAGGAAACTTTCCACTGAAATCATTTATTTCTTCTACTATTGTAAAACCATGATCGATCAGTTCTCCTAATGTAAATTGCAATAAATTTTCGTTAAGTGGATTCCTTTCTAAGCTTGCAGGAATTTCATAATGACCAACATCATTTTTTTCAGCAGAATATCTTGTTTTTACTATTATATTATCCCCAACATTTATAGTGGTTATGAATTCTATATATAACTGCTGATTTACATCTGACAAAATTTCAAAATTTTTATTTTTTTCTTGTAATACTCCATTACGATAAATCTTAATCCATAGAAAATTAACATCTATTATTTCATCTTCATACCAATTTATTGGAAAATTATTAACAAAACTTTCTTCAAGAACAAACTGGTTTATAACAGACTGTTCACTTAATTTATGAGTTTTTATCCAACTATTTTCTGTAACATAGGTATCAATATCACTATATTTTCTAATAAAAGCTACATCAGTATTTTTAGATTCTAACAAATTATTAGCATTTGTAAAAGTAAATGATTCCGAAAGAAGATTACATGTAAATAGAATATCTCCACTATTGATAAGATTTTGATACTGTAATCTTAAACCAAGTTCATTATCAACAGGTCCGTCGCCTTCTTTATACGAAAATAATTTATTGCCAGAAAATTGTGAAAATTGATAAGTTAGGCTATCTTTTAAATTAATATCATTATCATCATAAAGATCAAACAGAGGAGCTTGGTTAACATTATTTTTTTCTTGACACAAATTCCATTCCGTTCCAGTGTAAAATAAAGATTTACTTTTATATTTTTGACCATTTCTAACTAGCACAGTTTCATTTAATTTTGGCTCTGTATCAGGCTCATCTACAAGAGTTATTTGTAATCTGTCATTTATTGTTAAAAATTTAACTTTAAAAATTTTTCCTTTTACAAGTAAATCATTGTCAGCTAAAAAAACAACCCGCATTCCTTCTGTTAAATCGACACCGTCGATATTATATCCTATTGCTCCCTCTACATTAGAAAACACATCTGTCGTTATTTCATCAACAAGATCAACATCTGTCTTTGCTTTTGTTCCAAAATTATATAATTTTAATCCTTTCTCAAATTCTATAATAGGACGTTTTGCTCTAGAATTTTGATCTACTGATATTGGTAAACTGTTTAATTCTAGAGATTTTTCTATTACATCAATATGAAACCAACGATTGTATTTGCTCCATAAATTACCGTCAATAGCGGCGCGGCTTATAGTAATATAATCCTTATCACTTGCGTATCCAAGTGCTTCACTAAAAGGATAATTATCAAAACCGTCATCATCGAAAGGAATTTCTAAATCATCAACAAATAAACTTGACAACTTTAAATTATTTGTGTTTATAAGTTCTATACTATCTCCAACTCCTTCGATATAGTATTCTCCTTCGGCATAACTTTCAGGATACACATTGCCAGCAAACTCTACTTTCATTCCATTTGATAACGCCCATCCTTGGCTAGTAGTGTAAAATTTTTTACCAATTATTTCTTTTTCTACATCAATAAAAGTATTTTCATCAATGTCAAATATTTTAATTATTCCTGAAAGATTTACATCATCTTTAGAAATATAAAATATATTGTCAGGCGCATTATCTGGCACTGTAAATTCTATTATACCATCGCTTATCCATATATCGTCAATTTCAATACCTTGTCTATCGAACTTTTTTTGATTATTATTATATATTAATGAAGTATTATAAATATCTTCCTCTAAATCTTTACCAGGAGTATAAGAAATTTTAGATACAAAAGCAAAAGGATAACTTGGTGTGTTAATATCAAACCTATACGTTTGTCCTCTATATAAAGTTATACTAGGATTGTCTGTTAACCCATCGGGTGTAAATAGATATGTCAAATTATTATCATTGTCTTTTAATCTTACTTTGTATTCACTTTGTATTTGATTACTTTGTCCTATAACAGTTACAGTTTGAGGTCCTGTTGGCAACCAATAATATTCTCTAAAATTGATAAATTTGTCAAAATCAATATGCGGATTCCATGCATAAGATTCTTGTTGGTTTAAGACATCATGATTTTTATAATTACCATTCCTAATTTTAACAAAATTTATATAATCATTATAATTTGCATAAAATTCTACATTGTTAAGATTATCTTTAATTACAGACACCGGCTCTAATTGATAATCTACACGATCTTTACTAATATCATCTACATAGATATCATTTGCAGCATAAGCTTTTGCATTTTTTCTTCCATAAAATCCATTTATTTTTTCAACTACACCAGGTTGGACCATTTGATCCAATGTAGCATTTAAGAACTTTTTATTAAAATCAGTTCTAAAAAACTTAGGTAAATGATTTACACTTTCTCTTCTAGGAAGACCATTAGCAGGTAATGCAGGTTCTTGTTGATTATCTTTATATGCCATTTAATATCCTTGTTAAGTCGATTGAATTCCTATATTTGTATTATTTGTGCTTATCACTACTTTACCATAAGCTTGTAACTTTTCAGCACTGATGTCATCTATTATTTCTATATCACTAACGGTTGTTCCACTGATTAAAATTTCATCATCTTCGCATTTTATTTGATGTAGACTTCCAAATGTTTGATCTTGAGCAATAGGAACAATAACAAATGTAGTAATATCTGGAGCCATTTCTTTTACCACATAGGCTGCCAATTCTGAAAAATAAAAAGTTTCTCCAAAATCCCAATTTTCTAACGAAAAGAATTGATTAATATAAAAAACTATTCTTGATTTTAATTCATTATCATTTAACACAATGTCATTATTTTTAATAACTTTAAAAACTCCTTGTAGAATAGGATCTGCTTTACTACCAAAAATAATTCTGTATTTTGCAGGATGATATATTAATTCATCTGTAATTGATTTATTTTTTTCTAAATTTTTTGAGTAATTTATAAACAATTGATCTGAAGATAAAGGTAAGGGTTTAACCGAAGTTGTATTGTTTAGATACAGCCTAAATTTTGTATCATAATCTGACGTAAGTAAATATACATCAATGATGTTTGTCTGACTAGGATCAATTCTAGATGAATCATCTGCTGCATGAGTATATCTAAACTTTAATTTATCTCTTCCTATAAAACCTTTATAATTTGTAGTAGTGGTTAATAAATTTGTGCTTTTTGAGTATTGTTGGAATAAATCATTTTCAACAAAATAAAAAACTTGTTTGTCTTTATATTGACTTAATGGTCCTAAATTATTTTTACTTTGCAAAGTTATAATTTCTTTATTTGCACTGTTATCAAAATACGCAAATCTTTCTACACCATTTGAAGCAGTATATTTTTTCTGAAAAATAAAACATGACAATGGATTATTATCTGGATCGACAAGAACTTCAAAAGTACTTTCATCATCACTTATACCGTCATCGTCGCCGTCATAAAAATCAACAGCAACTCTATCACTTACGACATAACCTAAATCATCTCTATATTCTTCTGTAATTTCAAAATCGTAGTCTACTGTAAAATTTTGCAAACTTTCTACACCATTTACAGCAGGCAGTGTATTAATTGACAGAAACGTTATCTTATCCTTAATAATTTTTCCTGTTTGATTATCATAAATTTTATCTGTTTTATCAAAATAAAAATCAACCTCATTTTCACTTTCAACTAAATATCTTGCTGCTTTATATTCAACATTATATTTTTCTTTATTAGTTGTAAACTTTACTATCCAAGACGAATCTAATTTTTGTCCTGATGTATCTCCAGTTTTTCCTTCATTATAAGGATCTACTACATTTAAATTTTCTTCATTTATTATTTGCCACGATGTTTTGTCTCTGTCAAAACGCAACCCAAATGTTTGATATGATATGATTAATTCTATCATTTCTTTTTTAATATCATTACTAAGCACGTTAGAAACAAATGGTCTAATTTCTGCTAAAACAGCTCCTGTTGGTATGTAATCATTTAATATAACAGGCCCTTCGCCATCATTTGTTAACTCAGTTCCATTATTTCTTGTATTAACAACTTTTACCCATTTATATTCTACAGCACTTTTATAATTTGCAGGCCCTGCAACTAAATTACCATCGGGTCCAAAATGATAATTTTCTGGAGCTGTCCATTTTACAATTGTATTATTTTGGATAAATTTTAATAAAGAATCTGTATATGATCCTAGTATCTGTCTAATTCCACTTGTATTTTGCAAGTATCCGGTATAATAATTTGTATCACCGTATACTGATACCCATGAAAGCCCTTGATCAACATATGGAATTTGCTGAGTAACATGAAAATAATAATTTTTTGTTTCAACGTGCTTTAAAATTGGGTTAATTTGATTTATAATAATTTTTTCTACATCTAAATCAGTTTCAAAAGAAAATTGTAATTTTTTTGTTAGAATTTCTTTAAAAATTATTCCGTCATTAGCAAAAAGATTAGTAGAACTATACTTTCCTGTAGGATCTTTTAAATCTAAATATTTCGAAATTCCTGACGATACTCTGTTAATACTTTTAGCTTTTATAATCTCATTATTAGCTATTAACGGTCCTATTTGATAATCTTCAGCAGTAATTAACCTGTTCTGAGTATAATAATTCATTGGAGCTTTTTGTCTTATAGAATTATTACTTTCTGATACTGAAGCATTATTAACAGTATATTGTAGTTCTAAAACCATTGATAAAGTTTCAACTTTTCCAGATTGAGATTCATAATCGATATCAATTGAGATTCCTATCATATCTGCTGGATCAATTACAAGTTTTGCATTTCTACTTGTTCTATAATAAACCCTAAAATTGCCTTGTGGTAGTTCTCCAAATACTCCATCAGAAAATATAAGACTTATCCTATCATTTACTCTTGTTAAAACAGAATAGATAGACCTAATGCTTTTATCAACATTATTATAAATGATATTATTTCCTTCAATTGCATCAACTTTCGTCCATAATTTATTAGTTGTATCATTTGCATTTAAACTATATAACCAAATATCGTCATTATTGATATTAATTGCGTCAACTGATACCAACTGATTTGCACTAGGATTAGTTATGCTGAAGTTACCTTGATCTAAAGACCCTTGCTTAAACATCATAAAAAATCCCGTATTTTCACTTGCAGGTCCTATTCCGTCTTCTCTATAAAGTATACTAAACTTATTTCCTGGTAACGGTGGTTCTTCATAAATTGTATTATCAAAATCAACTG
>CALJEJ010000037.1 GCA_938074745.1 uncultured Endomicrobiia bacterium | reverse complement strand
AATTTTTGATCCGTTTTTTTCTACAAAACCGAATGGTACTGGGCTAGGACTTACCATTTGTAAAAACATTATTTCATTGCATAACGGAGAAATTAAAGTTGAGAGTGTGGTTGGAGAATACACCAGATTTAGTTTGATACTTCCGTCAGTAATTAAAATATCAAAGACAATTTAAAGTTTAACTCTGAAAATGCAAACTACTATAAAAAAATTTTTAACAAAAGTTTCAAAAAAAGTTGGTAAGGCAATTACTGATTATGAAATGATTGAAAACCATGATAAAATTCTTATAGGTATTTCCGGTGGTAAGGATAGTTTAACTTTAGTAGATGTTTTACATCAAAAACAGAAAGTTGTTCCTATAGATTTTGAACTGTTTACTGCATGGATAGATTTCGGTTTTAACAAGGACCAACAAAATATTAATGAAATAAAAAAATATATTGAAAGTTTGGGATTACAATTTTACTATATAAAAAAAACATTGCCAGAAACTGACAAAAAATTTAGTTGTTTTTGGTGTAGTTGGAACCGCCGTAAAGAATTGTTTTTGTTAGCAGATAAATTGTCTTGTAACAAAGTTGCTTTAGGACATAATCTTGACGATATAGTTGTTACTTTTTTAATGAATTTATTTTACCATGGCGAGATTTCTACGATGCCCCCTAAACTTAAAATGTTCAATGGTGAGATAGTTCTTATCAGACCTTTAATATATGTAACTGCACAAGAAACACAAAAGTATGTAGAATACAAAAATTTACCGTTAGTAGAAAATAATTGTCCATATTATACTTCTGATGAAAAATTTCAACGAAGAAAATATCTTACAGATTTGGTAAACCAGTTAGAAAAATTTTGGCCAAATATAAAAATAAACATATTTAAAAGTCTAAAAAGAGTAAAAACAGAATATCTTGTATAAATTATGAAAGTGTATGAAAAAGAGTTAGAGATTCGTAGTTCACGTCGTGTAGAGTTTATAGATATAACTTCTAAAATATTACAAGTAGTAAAAGATTCTAACATATCTGAAGGATTGTGTGTTATATTTGTTCCACATACTACTGCAGGAGTAACAATTAACGAAAATGCTGATCCTGATGTTGTATTTGATATTGTAAAAAAATTGGATAGTTTAATACCGCGCAACGATAATTATACTCATTCAGAAGGTAATTCTGATGCACACATAAAATCTAGTTTAATCGGAGTATCCTTGAATCTTGTTATCACTGATGGAAAAATAAAACTTGGTACTTGGCAGGGGATATATTTTTGTGAGTTTGATGGTCCACGATATCGCAAACTATGGATAAAAATTATAGGGGAATAAAATTAAAAAAGGAGGTGCAAACATGCCCGAAATAAGACAAAATATCGCTACCAAAGAATGGGTTGTGATTTCTACAGAACGTGCAAAACGTCCTGAAGATTTTAAGTCCATAAAAGAAAAAAAAGTAGTACCAGAACATTCTCAATCATGTCCATTTTGTCCTGGCAATGAACATATGACACCGTATGAAAGTTATGTTATAAATGACGAATTTGGAAAATGGAAATGTCGTGTTATTCCCAACAAATATCCTGCAGTTGTTTCCGAAGGAACAGTGGAATACAAAATGGAAGGTATCAAACGAAAAGTTACAGGGGTAGGTTGTGCTGAGGTAATAATTGAATCACCTAAACATAATATGATAATTCCTCTAATGCCAGAAAACGATTTAGCACAAGTTATTTTTGTATACAAACAACGATACATTTCTGCAGAAAAAGATAAACGGATAAAAATGATTATTATATTTAAAAACTATGGTGAACAAGCAGGTGCTTCTATTGAACATCCGCATTCACAACTTATAGCAATTCCTGTGGTACCGTTCCATATAAGATATAGAATTGAAGAAGCGATGCGGTATTTTGATGAGACAGGCGAGTGTGTGTTTTGTAAAATGTTAAAAGAAGAACTTTTATGTCAAGAACGTATTGTAGTTGAAACAGGACATTTTGTATCTTTTGTTCCCTATGCAGCATTATCTCCATGTCATATGTGGATATTACCAAGACGACATATGGAATCGTTTAGTGAAATTAACGATGCTGAAATTACGGACTTGGCTAAAAATTTAAAATTAACACTTTCAAAACTTTACTTAGGGTTAGATAACCCAGATTACAATTTTGTGATTCGTAGCGTTCCTGTAAACGAAAAGGGTAAAGAATATTATCACTGGTATATTACCATTATGCCAAGATTAATAAAGACTGCAGGGTTTGAAATTGGTACCGGAATGTCTATAAATACTTCAATACCTGAAAATGATGCAAAGTTTTTAAGAGAGATAAAAGTTCGTTAAAATTAAATGAAAAAAATTGGTTTTATAATAGGTATATCTCTCATCTTAGCAACAATATGGATAACAGAATATAATATTATTAAAAGAGTAGAATGGGAGGCTAATATAAAAAATCTCGTTTTCATAATAGACCCTGCTAGTCTGGAAGATACTATAGATAAAGAAAAACTCTTTTCTGCTATTAGTAAAATAGGAATTCAGTATATATCTATAAACTTTGACGACAAAGTTGAAGATAAACTTAGAATCTTAAAAACCTACAGATGTTTTGCAATATTGAAACTTAATCCGGAAAAAATAATTATTAGTAAAATAGAACAGTTGATCAAAAATAATAAAGATACAGTTTTAACCATACTTATTAATCCATCATTAGGAAAGAAAATAGAATTTTCTGAAAAAATAAAATATCAGTTAGCAAACATAATAAAAAAATATAATTTATTTAACATTAATTTAGAATTTCACAACTTTAATATCCCAATAGATGATTCATATACAATCCCAACTTTTCGTGGGTTAAACTTAAATTTAAACAAGATTGATGAAAGAACATTCCACGACGAAATTTTTTTAAAAATAAAAAAATCTGTTTTTGAACGGAACTGCAGTGTGGTATACATTACAATGAACTTTGATTGGGATTTATATAGAAACCTTTTTTTAATATCTTCAGTTTTTGTCAAGTCTAAAGATTATTTTGAAAAAAATAATGTTAAATTTGGTATATTACCTAAAAGTATAGTTAAACCTAAATTTATAAAAATATTATCACAAAACGTTACAAATTTAATAATTATGTTAATATCTATATTGTTTCCTTTGTTAAGTTACAAATACATTCTAATGAAATTGAATGAAAGAAGTAAGGAAGAATTATTTTTTTTACAAACAACGGTTGCAATGATGATAGGGGTAATATGCTATGGGTTATTACAAGATTTTGATTATATAGTGATGAATAAAAAAGTTTTTGGTACAAAGATAATGTTTTTGTTTCCAACAATATTAATTTTTTTTATCATATTTAAAAAAACAGATTTAGAAAAAATTTCTTTGCTTTTAAAAAACACAAAAACAATACTTTTTATATTTACCATGATATTACTAATTTCGTATATATTTTTGAGAACAGGTAATGTTAATAAGAATTTTCTTTTACCGTATGAACTTGAAATAAGGAAATTTATAGAAGAAAAAATTTTGTTTAGACCAAGGTTTAAGGAAACTTTTTTTGCCCATCCATTGTTGATATTGTCTCTATGGGGGTTAAGAAACAACAAAGAAAGTTTATTATATAAAACACTATTTTGTATAAGTATTATAGGTACTGTTTCTATAATAAACACTTTTTTACATATTCATACACCTCTACAAATAAGTGTTTTGAGAACATTGTTAGGTGTAACACTTGGTTGGATTTTAGGTGAATTTGGAGTTGTGGTATGGCAGTTGGTATTAATGAAGATTCATACAGCAGAAAAAAAATTTTAATTTTTGGATATTTTGGGTTTGACAATTTAGGTGATGAATGGTTGTTATCAACGATATTAGAATTATTATACCGATATGGTAACAGAAACAATAAAATTTTTGTGTTATATAACACAAGATGTAAAAACAAATTTGAACTATTAGAAAATTATGATATTGAACTTATTAATCGGTGGTCACCTCTCAAAGTCATTACTACAATTAAAAAAACTGAAACAGTAATTAGTTGTGGTGGAGTATTTCAATCAATTTCATCTCGCGGAATATTAAGTTTATTATATTACACTGTGATATTATTATTAGCCAAATTACATAAAAAAGTTGTCTTAATTTTAGCAACAGAATTTGAGATATTTCCACAATGGGTTAAAAAAATTTTTTTAAATTATGTGTTAAGTAGAGTGGAATATGTAGGTGTTCGTAATAAAAATCAATTTAACGAGTTAAAATCTAAATATCCAAAAATTAAAGTAGAGTTTTTGCCAGATTTATGTTTATATAATGAAGATATTTTGAAAGATAATTTAGTGAATAAAAATTATGAACCCAAAGTTGTTGGGATAATAATAAAAAAAAATCGGGATAAATTCTGTAAAGAGTATTGGTTAAATATATGTAAAACATTAAGTAAAAAATATAAGTTGATTTTTATTCCGTTTCATTTAAAAGAAGATTATAACTTTGTGTTAGAACTGTTTAATTCTGGTTTATCGTATGGACAAGTATATTTCTGGGACAAAATAAAAAATTGTTTTAACATTTTTATAGATGTTGATTTTGTCATTACATCACGATATCATGGAATAGTTATTTCTTTGATACTAAATAAACCCTTTTTATGTATCTCTCAAGAAGAAAAAATTAAAAGTTTTGTATCTGATATTAAAGAAAAATCTTATTCTTTAACTGAATTTAATAAAATATGTTATAATATTATCTTGA
>CALJEJ010000036.1 GCA_938074745.1 uncultured Endomicrobiia bacterium | reverse complement strand
TGCTAACGGAAGTTGTGCTGTATCGGCTCTGTGGGCTTTCTTGTCCGACTCTCGAAGAAGACTGGATTATTCCTCAGTCATACGGACCTCCAGGATTTTTTTGTGTTATTATTGGCTTCGGTGACCGCCCTGACTGGGGGGTGACCCAGACTTAGCCAAATCTCAATATTTGTGGGATTTTCTTTTCTTCATAATATGCCTTACAAATATTAAAGTATGCCAATGGTGTATATTCGTTTGAATATATTTTTTGTATAAACATTTCATAAGAAGCGATGGCATACGGGTAGTTCTTTTTATAAAAGTAGTATTCGCCTATAAAAAAAAATCCCATTTTGCCTATTTCTTCGTCAGGATATAATTTTATTAACTCCTTAAATATATTAAACATATCTTCATACTGCTTATTCTTATAGTATGCTATACCAAGCCAATATTTCGCTTGTTTAATTAATTTCTGGTCATCTTTATATCTCTTTATCAAATTTAAAAGTTGATATATTGCTGCATCATAGTTAGGTTTTTCTACTAAAAATTGTTGTGCTGAAGAAAGTTCATCCCAACCTTCAGCTTTTTTGCTTAAAGTAAATTCTTGTGACAATTGGAAAAAACTTGTAACAAACAAATATGTCGCTAATCCTAAAATAGCTGTCTGAGTAATCATTTTGTTTTTATGTTTTTTATTATCTTGACTTCTGCCCTATAAATCTTATTGTAATTATAGCATCGTCATAATCAGGTTCTTTAGGAGCAAACATATCACGATTTTGCCGAATTATGTCTACTGGTACATCTTCAAAATAGTAAATTATTGTTTGTGTTCCTTCAAAAGTACCTAAATTACGTACACGCACTTGGTTAGGATCGTCAGAATATAGGTTATAATTTCTTGGTACTCCTCTTTGTAAACCCCAGTCATTTGCAGTAACATATATCCTAAACCTAAACTGTTCTGGACTTACACCGTAAGGGCCTACATTTATTGCTCTTTCTGTAACATATTTCGCATCTGGAATAAGAAGTTTTTCTTCAGGATACACCATATAAAATGCCAAAGTAAATCCTGCTTCACCTGCAGTCTCAACAGATACAACTAGTTGTGTAACTGGATTATCAGGACCAGGAGGTGAAACTATTGTAGGCTGAGCAGGTCCTGTAGGAGAAGAGGGAGGTTTTGGAATACTTATGTTACTCCCACCTACAGGTTCAAGCGAAGCAGAAGGAGAACCAATAATCCCCGAACCTACACCTCCTATACCACTACCTGGACCTATTCCTGGACCAGTACCACTCCCACTAATCCCACCACCACTACCACTACTACCAGCACCAGGTCCACTACCTTTACTACCAGCACCTGTCCCTGAACCAAAAAGAAATCCTATTCCACTACCACCTATTCCTGTAGTACCACCAGCATCATTTCCTATCCCTGTACCATCACTTCTACCACCTGGACGGCCAGTTGCACCATCGTTACCCGGAACACTTATACCAGGTGCAGTCTTTTTCCCAGAAGCAACGTTGGAAACAGACTGACTTACTGCTGCACCAACAGGAGCATTAATATTCACAGGAGCAACATTCTGCCCTACAGTAAACCGTTGAACTTTTACATCTCTTACTGCTATGGGAGTCTTAGGTACAATCATATCTTTTATTCGTGTTTGTATATTAGCCATTGGTGCTTTGAAATTTTCTTTAAAATCTTTAAAAGTCTGTTTCTGTACCATAAACCTTTCTTGCAACTTAGGAGATGATATACCACCACCTTTTAACCCCTCTAGTCCAGGTGAACCTGCAGCTGTCCTAGGTTCTGTTTTTTCTATTATGGGTTCCACCTTTTTTACCATTTTCATTTCTTGATGAGTAATTATTTTTGTCACAAATATAGGAGTATTCCTTTCAAATCTTACCACAGCAATGTTAAAAAATATCAACAACAACAATAAGTGTAACCCTGTGGAGATTATAGTATATTTATGTTTTTCCCACAACTTCTTTATTTTTTGTGTTGGTTCTATTTTTTGTTGTGTTATTGCTATAGTGTTCATAAAATTTTCCACCTCCTTCTCCTTATTTAAGGAGATTTATTTTTTTACTTTACTCTATATAAGGCAATTTTTTGCGTTTTATAAATTTTTTTACTTCCAACGATAGCTACCATTTTGGCTATATATGTGCCACTTCCTACAAGTTCGTTAAAATTGTCTCTACAGTCCCATTCTATCTCATTCCATCCTTTACTGCTACCAATTACACTTGCAGGAAAAGAAAAATTTTTTATCATTCTTCCAGTAAGGTCAAATATAGCAAGATACACTTCACTATCTTCGTCTAAATAATATCTAAACTTAACATTTTGTTGTCCCACTTTACATGGGAGAGGATATACGTTCAATTCTTCTTTCTTAAACCAATATTTATCTGCGTCACTTAAAGAACTTGAACCAAGAACTACTATTTCGTGTTCGTAATAGTGTTTTAATCCGACATTATCAGTAACACCTAAAACCACTTTATAGTTTCCAGATTTACTATAAAAATGCTCAATTCTTGCTCCAGTAGCTCTTCTACCATCGCCAAAATCCCAACTGTACATCACAATCTCTCCATCAGGATCGTAAGAATCTGTAGCGTCAAATACTAAAATCTCCCCTTCTAATGCTATAAATTTAAACTTAGCTAAAGCTACAGGTCTTGCTGAAACTATTACTTTTATTTCTGTAGTATCTTTTTTACCTTCATATGCTTCAACAGTTAATCTTACAGTATAAGAAGAGGTAATAGAAGGATATGTATGAGTTAACACAGAAGATGTACTAGTATTACCATCACCTAGGTCCCAAAAATATGAAGTTATGGAATACCCCTTAGATTTAGTTGCATCTAATATGATATTTTCACCGTATCCTACCACTATTTTGTTATCTGAAATTATCTGATTTAACGAAGTTATCACTGCTTTAGGAAAATCAACTACTGTTACTTTTACAGTATCCGTACTAAATATTTCGTCGTTAATATTGAAAAACATCAACCCTACAGTATAATCTCCAGGAGCCATAAAATAATGTTCAGTTACAAGATTTGTACTTATTGGTCCTGGGGAGTTTATTAAAGTCCAACTCCCAGTATACCAATCGTCGTTGCCATATGGTGCATATGCCCAGGCAACTTTTATATCCTCTTCTGGATTAATATAAGATTGACTTCCATCTAACACTATTTTGTCATTAATATAAATCAAATCTTTATCTACTTTTGCTTTTGCTACCGAAGGTGGAGAATATATTACTACTGGTGGTAACAAAGAAAACGGATAATACGTAATTGTTTGATAATATCTCGAAGACAATCCATCATTGTCTATAGTTACCAGAAGTATCTTATATGTCGTAGTAGTACTCACAGGAGCATATGTATGAACAGGATTAACTCCCCAGCCAACTTCTCCATCACCAAAATCCCATAAATAATATTCTATTTTTCCGTCAATGTCGAATGAAGCACTCGCATCAAAAAATACTGTTTCGTAATATGTGCCTGTAAAAGTGCTTATGCTAAATATTGTAACTGGTACTGTTTTATATTCAATATTTATTTCATGAAGTTTTGGTGTATTTAACCCATCACTATATAAGATAATACCATATTTAAAGGCGTTACCAAAAAGGTTCAACTGTTGACCTTTTTGTACTTTTCTCCATTCGGTCTCTCCTGCAGTGAGAATATACATTTCTGCAGTTGTATTAGGTAAAAGTTCTACATTCCAGTCAACCTTTGTCACTATACAATTTAAAGTTACAGTGGTAACATTGCCATTGTAGTTTACTACCACACTTGTACTTAACCAATCTGAATAGTAAACTCCACTAGGATAATAGAGTAAAGGAGGTTCCATTTCATCACCTATCGAACATGCAGGTTCTACAGTATTGGCTTTTCTTATAATCACATCGTCTATAATATGAGCATTACCATTGCCAGCACTACCTGTGGCACCACAAAATCCTACCCCTCTATAGGTGAAATCAAAACTACCTGTATAGTTTATTACCGGCCCACCAGCTACACTTACCCATAAAGTAGAACTTGTCTGCCAAGTAATAAATTTTACATCTACATCTTCCCATTGTTCACTTGTTACTCTCCATGTGTTTTGTATAGGGTAATAAGTTAAATGACTTTGAAGTGGATTATCTTTTATAAGAGCTATATGACCGTTTTGATTCCCATCCACACCATCAGCTAATGCATCAAATTCTACTCCGTAACCCGGAACAACAAAATTCCCTGATGTAAACCCTAACCTGTTTCCGTAATCAGGTGTGGTATAACCAGTTGAGCTTTTGTAAAACATAAACACAAACCCTTCATGTCCATCAAGTCTTTGTACTCCACTATTATTGGTTACTTTATACCTAAAAGTTGCACGCCACGAGTCTGGTAAACTTACACCTCTAGCAATAATTGCTGAAGCTGTGTTTGTAAGATTCATCTGTGTTAAATAAAACACACCTTCTGTCGAGTTCCATACACCTGCGTTTGTCCCTGTTCTAAATATCGACCATCTATTTGTAGGATCTGTGTTAAAATTTTCATACACTAAAAACGTAGTATAAGGATTGCTTACACTAGAGGCAGAAGTATTACCATAGTACATGTATATCGTAGCATAAGAATTAGCAGGGATAGTGGATACTTTAACCCATATTGTAGTAGAAGAGGTATTAACACCTGATTCTATCCAATAACTAAGAATTGTTGTTTCGTCCGAACCTATAAACCTTATATCAGAACAATCTGACTTCATCTTCCCAGATAAAATTAAATCTCGGGTGTTAACTACTAACGAAACTTGATAATCAGTTAATATTCTATCTGAGTGGTTCCATACATAAACCGGACGTTTATATTTCCAGTTTCTGTTCCACCAGCCAACTAAGTAAGGGTTTGTAGACAATGCTAAATACGCATTTTCACCACTGCCTAATATTACAATATTAGAAGAAGTACCTGTTGAAAAGTCTTCATCAGTTGTTGTTCTCCAGTACAACGAGGCTAAACATCTACTAACAACAAACAAACTAAAGGTTATTACTAAAAATTTTTTCATTTATTTACCTACAACCACCAAAATATTCTTAGTTTTACCTTCAGAAGTTTTAATCTTGCAGATATAAACCCCAGACTCTACTTTACTTCCTATTTCACATTTACCGTCCCAGTATATCCTATTACCATTCTTGGTAAGTTTCCTTACTAAACTTCCCGTAATAGTATAAATCTCTACCTCTTCTACATTACTAGAAAAGTTTATCGATTCTGTTTTTGGAGTAATAAAACTTTTATCTACATAATCTTTTTGTTCACTAAAAATCTCTCCTTTTTTAAATATTCCAAATACACCTAATTTATTTACTTCCACAGTTATTGTATTCATTTTAGTGTCTATCTTTCCACCAACTTCCTCCCATGAACCTTTTGAAGTATTATAATAATATACGCTCAGATCTTTCTCATTTATTGTTGTACCATCAACCATTCCATC
>CALJEJ010000035.1 GCA_938074745.1 uncultured Endomicrobiia bacterium | reverse complement strand
CCGTGGGTGAGAGGTGGTGATCCACCATATTTCAGAATTCATGTTAGTAGTGAACCTTTATATAAGGGTAAAGAGTCTACAGGGACAGTAAATGTTTACGAAGGACAGTATGATATTATTAGCGGTTCTATTACACATAATCAACTGACATATATAAGGACAAGTATAAACCTTTCAATGCAGGCAAGGATAGAATTTTACTGGATGGTGTCCTGTGAAAGTAATGCGGAAGACCAACTGAGATTTCGTGTAGATGGTGAGGTAAAAAGTAGAATTAGAGGCGAAACAGGTTGGACCCTGTATTCTACAGTACTTTCCGCTGGGATAAGAAACCTCCAATGGGAGTATACCAAGGACGCTAGTGGTAGTTATGGTTATGACTCTGGTTGGGTGGATAAAATAATTGTTCGTAAATATACAACACCAGAACCTACTGTTAGTATAGAAAGTATAGAATCATATACTCCTTATTATCAATATGGCTATTTCTTATCCGAGGTGTATGATACTTATAGTGATAACACAAATTTTGTCTATGCTTCATGGACTGTTACAACAAATGGGCAAAGTATAAAAGTTTATGCAAGGACAAGTAATACTTCGTTTGTTAAACTTTCTACTTTTCCGGTATGGAGAGAACTCATTATGAACCCGTATCCTGAACCGTCTAATATAATAGGTCGGGGAAGATATGTACAATACAAAATAGAATTCTATTCCGACGGTAGTACAACGCCAGTAGTTGACAAGATAGGGTTTGAATTTGAACCGTTACCGTTACGAGCTGTTCAGTTCAAAGGTGAAGTAATATCTTCTACTACAATAAAATGGTCATGGGTAACATCAACTCCTACGTATTACCTCAGTGGATACAGGATTTATTCTGACACACGGCCGTATAACAAAGATGGTGGGTATCTGGTTATAACTTCTACTTCTGAAGGATTAATTGCGGAACTTTCGCCGGATACAACTGTTTGGTATGAAGAGAACCTTTCTGCGAACACGCAATACGGTAGGTATGTTGTCGCATATAACGACAACGGTGGTAACGCTGCAAGAAATATAAATGGTCAAGATGCACCGTATTACAAATACACACATCCTCTACCACCTGCAGTAAAAGCTGAAAAGTTCGTCGCATTTTTGACTTCCTATACTTACATATCAATTTCTACTGATGTATGGTACAGGACACAAACATTTTCGTTTATTTCAGAATACTCTACTGGGGTAGGTCGGGTTGCATATTACAAAGTTGTCTGGAAGACAACTTCTAGTTGGGATGAAAGTTCTGCTGTTTTGTGGTACCCATCGTCCGCTACACACACTTTAGGAGGTGGTGCGGAAGTTTCAGGTTTACCACCGGAATATTTACCTATAGCCACGGAAAACAGTGAGAATTGGTATTTTATTGTTCGCAGTTATAATTATGAGAATATCCCCTCTCCTGTAGAACAACTTTTAGGACCGTTCAAATTTGTTGGTTGTCCATCACAGATTACAGATCTGGTTGTACAACGAGGTAAGGGTAAAGAAGGAACAGTGAAACTTCAATGGACAGCACCAACTGAAGATGCTACTTCAGGGAATATTGTGTCTGGTAAATATATAATAAAATACCGTGCAGGAGTGATAATTACTACAGAACAAGAGTTTGAAAATATTACTGAAATAAAAACTTCTACTGGGAACGTTTCCGGTGTGGTTATAATTTCTACTTTTAATGTTTCTGCAGGAGAGCCTCAGGAATGTATTATTACAGGTCTTGTTCCTGGTCTTACATACTGGTTTTCTATCCGTACTGAAGATGCTGAAGGTAATAGGTCTTTGGTTGCAACAAATGTTAATAACCTGTTTTTGTTACGTTCACGTAGTTCTAAAGTTCATACATTGAAATTTACTACTTTGCCATATACATTTTATGCAGGCGATTCTTCTGGGAAAATTGAAGTTCAATGTATAGACGAAGATGGTGATGAAATAATTTCTCAATTTGGTGGAGAATGTGAGTTACGGTCAGATTCTACCAAAGGCGAGTTTTCGTTAGACGGGGTAAATTTTGGTATAAACAGGTTAAATATATTACCTGGGTATTCTAAAGGTTCTTTTTATTATAGAGACGAGAATTCTGGTAATCCCACTATTTATGTAGACGAACTTGCAGCGTTAGAAAAGTGGAATGGTGAACAAGGTTGGCTTACGGTTTCACAACAACATACGGTTCTTCCCGGGAAAGCAGTTTCGTTTGCTGTAGCTACGAGTATTGATCCTCAAGGAAGATGGTCGTTTGACCCTTCAGCACAGATTCAAGTAGACAAACCGTGTTATATTGTTGCACTGGATAAATTAAATAATATAGCAGTAGATTTTGAAGGTGTAGCAGTACTATCCAGTAGTATTTCGGGAATATTAATAGAACCTTCTTCGGTAACTTTTACTTTATCAGATGCTGGGAGAAAAAGTGTTGTAGTAAGAAATTATTTCTATGCAGGAGAGGCGTATATAACAATTTCCGAAGTAGTGGAACAAAATTATAAATCAGTATTGTTTGTAGATAATAATAACGGTTATGTAGTAGGAGATAAAGGGATTTTAAAAGCTACTGCAGATTCGGGAAATAAGTGGTTCACAAAAATTTATAACAACGATGTTAACAAAAAGTTCAACAGTATAGATTCTAACAATTTTGCGAGTGTTGTTTGTGGTAAAAACGGTTTAGTGATAAAATCAACAAATTCGTTTATTACATATCAACAGACACAAGTTGGTACTGAAGAATTAAACGATGTAAATTTTGTTACTGTTTCTACAATAATTCTTTGTGGTAATAACGGAGTTATATATAAATCAACTGATACAGCTGAGACTTGGTTTCCTATCACTTCACCAGTAACAGAAAATTTGTATTCTATAAGTTTTGTTAATGACACAGGTTTTATCTGTGGGAAAAATTCTACTTTGATAAAGACAACTGACGCAGCAAACAGTTTTACTTTGGTAAATTTACCCATAGGTGCTACGGATTTGTATAAAGTACAATTTATTGATTCTAATAACGGTTTTTTATGTGGTGCAAACGGGTTGTTTCTAAAGACTACTGACGGAGCAAACAGTTTTACTTCAGTAACAATTTCTACTTCAGTAACATTTTATAGTTTACATTTTATTTCTTTAACACGAGGTATTTTATGTGGTAGTGGTGGTAAAGTTTATTTAACTTCAGATGGTGGAACAACTTTTACAGATATTTCACCACCTCAGGCACAAAATCTTACATTCTATTCTTGCAGGTTTATAGACCCAACAAAAATTGTTGTAGTAGGCAGCAGCGGAACAATTTATCTTTCAAAAGATTTAGGTCAAAGTTGGGAAAAAGTTTTTATGTCAGGTAAGTCACCAAATTATTTATGGAACGCGACAGTAGTTTCTCCACGAACCACCGCTACAAAAATTGTCCAAGGGAGGACAAACCAACCTGTTGCACAGTTAGGTGTTCGGTTTGCTTATGACACTGCAGTTCCTACGAAAATTGCTAAAGTCATAGTAGACAAATTAGGTACTTTAGATGACCAGTATATCAATGCAATAAAAATTTTCCGAGGTGGTCAATTGTTGGGTTCCTCAGTATTTATAAACTCCCGTGCGGAAATAAATTTAACTCCACAACCTTCAGTAACATTTGCTACATATTATTACGATGTTGTTATAGACCTTTCAGTAGATGCGCCCTTGGATACAACTTTTGCACTAAAATTTGATTTTGGTTGTTTGAATATAAGTCAAGGGGTAGCGTTTGCACGAAATAATCTACCATATATTACTTACAAGGATACGACTACTTTAGAATATTTTACAGTAATCCCTCCTGTGGTTAATGTCCAGTTAGTAGAAGTTGATACTCGGACATATTTAATTAGTGATAGCGGGTATCAACTAACTTCTGTTTTAGAACAAGGTGATTCAGGAATAATGATGAAGTTTGGGTTAAGAACTGACAAGTCAGAATCGCCGTTTAGGAAGTTAAGAGTGAACCTCACAGGAGTAAATATTCGTGACGAGGATATTAAAAGTATAAAAATTTACAAAGATGATATTTTCCCTGAAAACCTTTTGTCTTCTGCGAGATTTTCTGGCGGTATTGCATTGTTAGAATTTTCACAAGTTCAGACAATTACCGATAAAACAGTAAAATACTTTTATGTAGTAGTTACAGTTTCGCCAGATTCGTTATATTCTTCTGAAGAGCAAGAAGTGAAGTTTGCAATTAAAACAATGTTAACCACGACATACTTCTTGCTTGACGCTGAAGGGGTGAATTCTATCCAGTCGCAATTGAGTGATATAGTTGACGAAATTAAATCAGCTACAGTTCGTGTAGAAGTATCCCGAGATATTGTTTATGTGAAACCGTTGAGCGATATTATTGCTCGTATACCGGAAAAAATTTATCAAAGTGAACGTAGGATAGTTTTACCTATCGGTGTATCAATAGACGCAGGTGTAGCGGATTGGTCTCGGTTACGTGTTGATAAATCTACGATTACTTCAGGGACACCTGCAGCAGATAGGTATACACGGTTTAACCGCAGTTCCGCTACAGTAGTAGAAGTATGGCGTGATGTAAACGGTGACGGTGATTTAGATTCTTCAGACATTAAATTAGGTGGTAGCACGTTTGAGAACAATTCAGCGATAATTATTTTTTCTCAACCGGAACGTATTGACAAAATTGAACGTTTAGGCGAGTACGCGACATATTTTATAACATGTTATATTCCCAAGAACGCTACTCCTGAAGAAAAACTGAAACTTGTCTTATCCACTGCGACATATTTCACTTTAGGTGGTGCTGATATAGTAGATAATGCAAACTTTCCATTAGTTTCTCCAGAACTTACTATAACAGATTGGCCTGACGAAGTTTCTACAGAAATTACTTCGTTAGCACCACAAGAAGCAGCTTTGTATGAACAAGATGTACTTATAGCAAAAATAGATTTGTTAGCATTTTGTGATGCTACACTACAGAAACTGATAATTTCGCACGAAGGTACTTCGGAAGCTTCTTCTACTGTGAAACAGGTAAAGGTATATTTAGACAATGGCGATTTACGGTTCTCCACTTATACTGACGTGTTAGTTTCTACAGGCGTGTTTGACAGTTCTGGCAAGTGTGAACTAAAATTTTTCAACCCTGGAAATTTACAATACGACCCTGTATTAGTTCTTGACGAAATATCACGAATATTTATAGTTTTTGATTTTAACAAAGAGGCAATACCGGATAAAACAATAGGTTTTGGTGTTGACCCGACAGGATTTTATTATTCGTTACCTAATAAACAGAAACCGTTTAGTTATTTTTCCTCCTCACAAATAAATTTGTTGGATAAAAGAACTCCTACAAAACCTATAATTACACCTGCAGTTCCTTTAGGTAGAGGAATAGATACGGGAAAAGAAGTAGAAAATATTGTGTATTATATTCCTAATACTAACGAGATAAAATTTAGTTGGTACTCGGTTGCACCGGAAGGCGGTGGAATAAAAACAGGATATGTAGGATTGGCTTCATATAAACCACGAAGTTTAAATGATAATCCAGATTTGAATAAGTTTATTCCAATAGGTTTACCTCAAGAATATACATTTTCAGGATTGAATTTGCAACATAATAATATCTATTATGTGTGGGTAAAATCAGAAAGTAACGCTGGGTTCATAAGACTAAATTATTTCACAATTTTAGTAGACTGTACTCCACCAGAAATACCACAACAACCTCAAGGTTCTTCACCAAGTAATGATATGTTTTGGTTGAACTGTAAATATTACGACGACCAAGAAAGTTTAGTATCAAAAATAATATTGCAGGAAAAAGTAGGAAATGAAATTTTATGGACTGAAGTACAAAGTATAGACCTTGATTTTACGGCCCTATTCCGAGCAGTCTATACAAACAAAATTTTAAAAACTGTTTCAGGAAATAAAATAATATTTTCTACACGTAATGTGATAAATGACGATTTGATACTTACACACACTTTTGTAACTACTCCAATGAACCCTACAAATGTAGAAGTTGTGAATTTTAAAACTTTGTTTTCAAATCTGGGGTATAACCTTGAAGATTATAATTTTAATATAGAGTTCAGAATGAAAGGTAAACAAAAAGAAAAATTTTATTATTATCGTATAAGAACAATGAATGTAGCAGGTTTATATTCTGACTGGACGAAAGAATCTTCGCCAGTGGTTATTCAATTACCTTCAGATATAATTACAAATTTAACTACTTTCCCTAATCCGTGCGATGTCAGAAAAACAGTTCTAAAGATAAGTTATATACTAACTAAAGATTCAGATGTGAACCTTAAAATATTTGATTTATTTGGCAACCTTGTTTGGCAACGAAAAATTGTTTCTGGTTCCGATGGAGGTAAACAAGGAGCAAATTTTGTAGATTGTCCTGAAAGTAAAGATTTTTCTACAGGGATGTATATTCTTGTAATAGAAGCTAAAGATGAAACTGGTAGTATACAACAAAAAAGATGGAAAATAGGTGTAATAAGATGAAATTTTTTGTAGAAAGAAAATTAGGGTTTGTTATATATTCTTTATTTCTAAGTTGGATTATTGTAGCAGTGGAAACAACATCAATATTAAATTATCCTTTAGGTGCACGAGTGAACGCTATGGGTAACACTTATGCAGGATTGTCTGCTGACGTGTTCAGCAGTTATTTAAACAGCGGGTTATTAGGAATGATAAACCGTAAAGAGGTAGGTTTTGCTACCGCAATTCTTTACGAAAATACTATAATGAACTATTTTGGTTATGTCCATCCAACAGTTGATTATGGCAATTTTGCAGTAGGTGTTTCTCATCTAACTTCCTGGGGTGCTAAAGAAACTAATGAATATAACCAGTTTACTGGCAACGAATTTTCGTTTAACAGTGTATTGTTCAACTTTTGCTGGGGTAGGGAAATAATACGGAAATTTTATACTGGTGGTAATGCAAAATTCGTTTCTAACTCTCTTTATACATATTCACAAAACTTTTTTACGACAAACATTGGTATTATTTATCTTGTTTCTTCTGCTATAACATTAGGTGCAAATTTCAATAATTTATTTACTTTGACATTGTCAGATACAGAAGATAAGTTACCTTTAGGAGTAAACTTTGGTTTAGGGATAAAACCTTTTGAAACTTTTATTTTAGGTATTGATGTAGGTAAACGAAAAACAGGTTCTTCATTGTTGGATACTTACAGTTTTGGATTAGAAACATCTATTTGGAAAATGTTTAACCTACGTGCCGGACGAAACAATCTTGAAACAACATTAGGTTTTGGTGTAATATATAAAAACATAAATTTTGATTATGCGCTGGTACTTCAAGATTATCTTGGGAGCACACACAGAATATCGTTAGATTTCAAATTTGGCAAAACGTTAGAAGAACTTTGGGCTGAAAAAATAAAAGGTATGCCTACTGCTGAAGATATAGAAATAGTAGAAGCAAAGTTGCAAACAGAAGAAGAAAAAAAGAAGTATTTCCAAACATTGTTAGAAGAAGGTATAAGAGATGCAACTCGTGGGTATATTAAACAGGCATTGTCAAAATTTACCAAAGCAAAAGAAGTTTTACCTGAGGCAACCGATGTAGATATTTATATAGACCGTGTAAGTTTAGTAGCGTCGTTTTATACCACTATACCTGCACAAGGAGATATAAATTCAAAAATTCTACGTGGAGTGAGATATTTTATTAATGGAGATAATGTTAATTCAGTAAAACTTTTAAGTTATGCATTAAGCAAATCACCAGAAAACAGAACTTTAGCACGGTTGTTGACAAAAATAGAAGAAAAAACTGGCATCAGAGCAGAAAAAATTGAGTTGCCCAGCGGTAGAACTATTGTCGACCAGAAACATAATGAAGCGTTAATTGCGTTTAGGAAAAAAGATTATGCACGTGTAGTAGCTTTATGTGACGAAATTTTGTTTCTTGAACCTGAAGATGCTGAAGCATATAAAAAGTTAGGTTCTGCATTTTATGCTATGGGAGAAAAAGAAAAAGCAATAAAAATGTGGGAACAAGCATTGTCTTTGGATAAAAAAGATACGAGGTTGGCTGAGTTTATAAAACGAGTAAAAGAAAGTCTTAAAACACAACAGAAATAATTTTAATTTTGTTGATAACCGGATAAAAAATTGTGTATATATAATAAATTCCAAAATAAAGCAGCTAGTAAGTAATTAAGTGAAAAAATAAAAAAGTGAAAATAAAAAGTGGACAAAAAGTTTTTTTTACGGTAAAATAAGTTTATGGATACTATAACTGTGTCTATAATAACATTCATAGGGACAGTAGCTTCGGTAGGTGGTGTAGCGTTGTTTGTGTTTAACGGGACAAGAAAACTTGTGTATGAGATATCTCAAACTACAAAAGAATTAGCACAAACTACAAAAGGGTTGGCTGAAACTACAAAAGAGTTAGCTGAAACTACAAAAGGAATTAAAGAAATTGTTATCCGTCAGACTGAAACGTTAAATAAACAGACCGAGATGTTAAACAAACAGACTGAGATGCTAAATAGACAGACTGAAATGTTAAAGAAAATGGATGAAAAAATTGATAGACAAATAGAAATTGCAAACCATATTGCACAATTAGTTGTAGAAGAAAGTCGTATTAACCGCGAACTGTTGTTAAGAATAGACAGCAAAATTTCGTCAAAAAGTGATTATATTGTTCGGGAAAAATAGAATAAAAAAATATAAATTTTTAGTTATTTAGTTGGAACAATAAATGAAAAAAAAATTTTTTACTATAACAATTTTGTTTTTTATAACTGCTGGTATTTACAGTTTGTCTTTAAACGAAGAAAAGATACAACTTGAAAAAAATATTCAAGAAAAAGTTGAACTTATTGTAGAACGAATTATAGGGAGTAAAAATTTTGTTGTTGTGCCTAATGTATATCTGAAACTTCCAACACAAGAAACTGCTACTACAACAGAGGCTTACCCAGGAGTATATCTACGTGAAGAAGAATATTTGCCAGGTGTTACCTATTCATACATCCCTGTAGAACAAAAACAAAATTTGCCAATACAACTACAAATTGAAAAAATTGTAATCAACATAGCAGTAGATAACACAATTTCGCCAAAAGTTTTAGAAAGAATAAAATCTGAATTACCAGCACTTATAAATCTTAACCTTGAACGAGGAGATACAATTAATATTAGCAGGATAGAGTTTCAAAAAGTTCCTACATTACAAGCAATATTGGAACAAATTTTACCACATTTGTATTTACCGTTTATAATTTTAGTAATAGCATTATTTTTGTTTGGTCCTGTGACACATTTTTTTAAAACAATTGTGAAAGCTGTACAATTAAGAATTGACGCTGATGCAAGACTCTCCGGAACACAAAAAATGGATATGACTGGACAGATGCAACAAGGGTTATTACCCGGAACTGAACCTTTAGGATTACCTGCTGCTGGTGGTATGGGTGGAACAATGGAATTAACTGTTGGTGGGAAAAAAGAAAAAGAAACTACCAAGAAACATTTTGATTTTATCAACAGAGCAAACTTAAAAAACCTCTGGTATTTATTGAAAGATGAAACACCAACAATTATAGCGCTCGTGGTAAGTTATTTACCGTCAGATTTGGCTACAGAATTTATGTCAATGTTGGATAGAAAAACACAAACAAAAGTAGCGTTAGAACTTGCTTCAGTGAAACTGCCTGACCCACAAGAAGTTCAAGAAATTGAACAGAGTATTAAATCAAGAATAGATTATTGTATTGGTGGAGAAGATTATTTTCTGTCATTGTTAGACCAAGCAGATAAAGATGTTCAAGAAGATATATTACAAACGTTATCTTTTCAGAACCCGCAGTTGGCAGAAAAACTTAGAGAAAAAATATTTTTGTTTGAAGACATTTTGTTTTTGGATAAACCAACATTACAAAAAATTATTCGTGAAACACAACGTCGTGGAATATCTTTAGCAATAGCGTTAAAAAATACGCCAGAGGAAATAAAAAACAAAGTTATGGATTGTTTAACTGAAGGTGGTCGTGCAATGTTAGCAGAACAAATGGATTTGTTAGGTGAAATTGGTGAAAAGGTTATTAAAAATGAACAAAAGAAAATAGTCTCTACAATCCGTGATTTAATAAATTCAGGAGAAATAAATATAGAACGTAGTAAAATTGTAAAAGAACAACTTGAAAGACAAAAAAGTCTTACTGTAGAAGCTGAAATTGTAGAATCTAAAAAGTAGAAAGGGGAAATAACGGTTATGGATTTGATGACATTGGTAGGGTTAGCGTTAGGCGTGTTTGCAGTATATTATGTGTTCAAAGTTGGTGGTATACTGAACCTTATATACAATTTTCCTTCTTTAGTATTAGTTCTTGGTGGAACAATCGCTTCTACATTGTTAACTTATCCATATAGAATCTTAAAACGTGTACCAGCAGCAATGATGTTAGCATTATTCCCTCAACGGCGTTGGACCGCGGAAAAGTATATTAATTTATTAGTTCACCTTGCAGAAGTAGCAAAACGTTCCGGTATAGATTCGTTGCAAAACGAGTTACCAAATATTAAAGACCATTTTTTAGTAGATGGATTACAGATGGTTCTTGACGGGTTACCACCAGAAATAGTCAGAGAAAATCTTATCAAAGAAATCACGTTTATCAGAAGAAGACATCAACAGATACATTCTGTCTTTCGTAGTATGGGTGCGTATGCGCCAGTGTTTGGACTGTTAGGTACTTTAATAGGTGTTGTTGGAGTATTGAAAAATTTAACCAATCCAGAAGCAATAGGTACTTCAATGGCAGTAGCAGTAATTACAACATTTTACGGTATTTTTGGAACAAATTTTATCTTTTTACCCATAGCGAACAAACTTAATGCATATACCGAAGAAGAACTTTTAATTAAAGAAGTTGCAATTGAAGGAATTTTGGCAATACAAGCAGGTGAAATACCATCTATTGTAAGTAGACGGTTACAAGCATTCTTAGCATATAAAATGAGACAAAAAAGAAGGTAAAAAGTATATGCCAGAAAATAAAGTAGAAGAACCTATTGAAGAAGAAGTTATAGAATCAGAAGAAGTTAAACAAGGGTTAAACACTTGGCGTACTGTGTATTCAGATATGACGACGAACCTTGCATTATTTTTTTTAATTTTGTTTGCTTTTACAAGGTTAAGCGCAGTAAAACGGCAAGAACTTATCTCAACCTTAGCACAGTTAGGGAAAAAATCTGATAAACCTACAGTAGAACAAGTAATCAACCAGCAAACAGAACAGTTAACTGATAAACTTAAAGATATTGCTACAGTGGAAGTTAAAGAAGAAGAAATAGTTATTACTCTACCTTCGCCAGTATTGTTTGATTCTGGTAAAGCAGAATTAAAAGATGCTGCTAAAACTATCCTTGACGAAGTCGCTACAACATTAAAATCTATTCCAAACGAAATTGTTATTGAAGGACATACAGATAATGTACCTATAGTTGGTGGGAAATACAAGTCTAACTGGGAACTTTCCGCTGCAAGAGCGTTTTCTGTAATAGAATATTTTTCTCGGTATCATCAGATAAGTCCGGCGAGATTGTCTGCAGTTGGATATGGCGAGTATAGACCTGTTGCACCAAATGATACTGAAGAAAATAGAGCTAAAAATAGACGTATCGGAATTAAGATTATAAAAAGATAAAATGAAAAAGAATTTTATAAAAACTATATTTAGTTCCGAAGAACAAAATCAGCCAGATACTAGTTCTTGGGTAGTGCCATACGGCAATCTTATGACTTTTTTAATGATATTTTTCTTTTTGTTGTACGCTTATACATATTATGGCCATGAAATTGATTATGAAAGAGTTGTAACGAGAATACAAGCAGAACTTGGTAAAATAGATTTCAAATTAAAAAAAGAAATAGAAAAAAAGGAACGAGAAACTGAATTTGCTGATAAATTACAAAAATATATGCAAGAACGAGGTTTGGCAGAAGGTGCTCAAGTTAATATTTCAGCACAGAAAATTCGTGTTGTATTTGGTGAAAAAGCTGTATTGTTTGCTTCAGGTAAAGCAGACCTGGACGAAACTGCTATTTCTGTTTTGGACAGTGTAGCAGAGATGTTACTTACCCTACCAGAAACAAATACAATTATAATTGAAGGACATACTGATAATGTTCCTATTCATACGAAAGAGTTTGCAAACAACTGGGAATTGTCTATTGCAAGGGCAATGTCTGTGTTAAACTATTTTGTTAATGTAAAAAAAATTCCTCCGGAAAGGTTTACTATTGCAGGATATGGCGAATTTAAACCTGTGACACTTTCTACAGATATTGCACGTGCTAACGATACAGAAGAAAAAAGGGCTAAAAATAGACGTATTGAACTTGTTATTTCAAGGATATAAAAAAAACAGATGTGTTTCAAAAAATTGTTTTGTAGAAAAACAGTTGTCTTAGAGGTTTGTAACATTTCGTTTTGGTTACCTTCACAAAAAATTGATATTTTTTCTCTCATAAAATTAAACTCAAGTTCGTCATCTTAACAATTGTGTGGTTTTTAAAAAATCCTTAAATTATAGGATTTTGTATCCTCTTGCCTAAGAATGGAAATAAAAACTAAATTAAAAGTAGCCTTCGGAGTACTATTAGGAATAATAATTGTAGTATGCTTATTTTGGGTGTCAATAGTGTATTTCTTAAGAAATTATTTTACAAAATTTGTTCTTTTAAAAGATGAAATTAATTTGACAACAGAAATAATACAGTTATTAAATAGACAACGACAAATTGTAGATTATTATATGCTACTCCACGATGTAAAAGAGAAAGAAAATTTTGATTTAACTGTTCCACGAACTGTAGAACTTGTTAACCAATGGCAACAAAAAGAATCTGGAATAGATATTCTATCACAGTATAACTTGTTTGTTGAAATAGTAACCAAAATTTTTAATGAAAAAGATTATGATACAAAAGTTAAAATAATAGATGAAGAATTCTTGCCGTTGTATAAAAATATTTTAAAAATTGTAGAAGACAAAAGTAATATTTATACTAAAAAAGCACATATAATTGAAAAACAGATCTTTCAAATTAGTATCGTGAGTTTAATTTTGTGTATAATAATTGTAGTTGGGTCAATATTTTCAAGTGTTATTTTTGTTATAAAAATTTATAAAGCGTTAATAAAACCGTTAAAAATATTGTCAGAAGGAACAAAACTTCTTGCAAAAGGTGAATATAGAGAGATAAATTTTAATTCCAAAGACGAATTTTGTGAAGTTATTAAAGGGTTCAACTGGATGGTAAAAAATTTAAAAAATTTCCAAACACAGATTTTGCAAATGGATAGATTATCAAACATAGGCCAGTTAGCTGGCGGTATTGCTCATGAACTTAATAATCCGTTGGTAGGTGTGTTAGGTCAAGCACAACTGTTGTTAGAAAAACTTCCATTGAACTCTCCATTAAGAGAGCATGTGGAGAAAATAGAACGTGCTGCAAAACGTTGTCGTGAAAGTATATCAAGATTGTTACAGTTTTCAAGACAAAAAGAATATGAATATACTTTAGAAGATATTCACGAAGTAATAAAAAACACTTTATTTATTGCAGATAGCGAATTAAAAGCACATAATATTGAAACTATTATTAATTTTGGTCATGATATTCCTAAAATAAAAATTTCACTGCCACATATACAACAAGCATTTCTTAATATTATAAATAATGCAATACAAGCGATGGAAGAAATAAACCCTGAAAAACCAAAATTGTTACAAATAAAAACGTATATTACAAAACTTGAAAACGGTTCTTCAGAATATGTGGTAATAGAATTTCAAGATACAGGTTGTGGGATACAACAACAATTTTTAGAGGCTATTTTTGAACCTTATTTTACTACTAAAGATAAAACAAAATTTGCTGGTGTGGGGTTGTCTATTACTAAAGACATTATTTTACATCATAAAGGTAAAATCACAGTATATTCAGAAGGAGTTAACAAAGGAGCAAAATTTATTATTTATCTACCTGTTGATTTTGAAGAAAAAAAAGTGTAACATATATATTTCTAAAATTTTGTGCCGGGATGGCGGAACTGGCAGACGCGCACGTTTGAGGGGCGTGTGGTATTATCCGTGTGGGTTCAAATCCCACTCCCGGCAAAAAATACTATATTCTTTTAAAAATGTCTATCTCTACAAACTTGTTTAGATAGGAGGTGGACAAACTATGTCAGGACATTCAAAATGGGCTGGAATTAAACATAAAAAAATGGCTCAAGATGCAAAACGTGGTAAAATGTTTACCAAAGTTATGCGAGAGTTGACCGTTGCTGCACGACAAGGAGGAGGAAATCCTGATAATAACCCTCGTTTGAGACGAGCAATTGAACTTGCACGCGAAATTAACATGCCACAGGAAAATATTAAAAAAGCTATCCAACGCGGTACCGGAGAACTTTCCGACGGAGTACAATACGAAGAAGTAGTGTATGAAGGTTATGGTCCTGGTGGTGTGGCAATAATTGTAGATGCAACAACAGATAATAAAAATAGAACTACATCAGAAATAAGAAGGATTTTTAATCAGTATAACGGAACTTTAGGAGAATCAGGTTGTGTTTCATGGAATTTTTCACAAAAAGGATATATTACAATAAACAAATCAGTTTGTTCTGAAGACGAACTTATGGCAGTAGCATTGGAACTTGGTGCAGAAGATTTTAAATCTGATGATGAAGAAGTTTATGAGATAATAACCTCTGTAGAAAATTTTGAACAAATAAAATCTGAACTTGCTAAAAAATATACTCTCACACAAGCTGAAATTACTAAATTGCCTAAAACATATATAAAACTTGATGGGAAACAAGCAGAACAAGTACTACAACTGATGGAAGCTTTAGAAAATCATGATGATGTACAAAATGTATACGCCAACTTTGATATCCCTAAAGAAATATTAGATAAAGTTTCATCCTAAAAATGTTTAAAAATATAACTGTTTTAGGAATAGACCCAGGATTGGCTAATTGTGGATGGTCTGTGGTGGAAAGAGAAATAACTGATAAATATAAAGTAATTTCTTGCGGTGTAATAAAAACTTCTAGTGAAAAAGATATATCTTCTCGGTTATACAAAATTTTTGTAGAACTTAAAAATGTTATCTCAAAATACAAACCTGATGTTGTTAGTATAGAGTCACAATTTTATTCTCGTATTGCTAAAAATATAATCAACTCGTACTTAGCTTTAGGTATTGTATACCTTTTATGTGGTATGTTCAATTTAAAAGTAGTAGAATATTCAGCCAAAACAGTAAAATCAGCAATTACAGGATATGGTGGCGCATCTAAAGAACAGTTAAAAAAAATGATAAATTTACTCGTTGAAAAAGAAAAAATTGGTTCTGAACATGTAAACGATGCAATTGCAGTTGCAGTGTGTTATTTGAACACAAAAGCTAACTTATAATATTTTTAATCCAATGAACCAGCGAATAGGTCTCGTTGCAGGATATGGCAAACTTCCTGAAGTTTTTGTCCAAGAATTAGTCTCATCATATAAACAAAAAATTGTTCCCTCCGTAGAACTTTATATTGCAGGAATTAAAAATTATACTTCAAAAAAAATTTTCCATTTTGCAAAACACTACGAAATCTTTGATCTCGTACATTTGTACGAGATCATTAATTTTTTTAAAAACTGGAATGTAACTAATGTAGTTTTATTAGGAGTTGTCCCACATAAACTTCTTGCCAAAGATAAACTGATGTTCGACACTGCTACGAATGAGATGTTTTCAAAAATGAAAACATATTCTGCAATGGAAATTTTTTCTGTTATTTTAGAAGAGTTTAGAAAAGCAAATATAGTAATTGACCCTATAGATAAATATTTACCACATTTGTTTGCAGATAAAGGAATGATGACTTCCGGAGAACTTACACAAGAAGATTTAGAAAATATAAATTATGGTTATAATATTGCAAAAACAATTTCTTTATCAGATATAGGTCTTACTGTTGTAGTAAAAAATAAAATAGTAGTAGCAGTAGAAGCGTTGGAAGGAACTGATGAATGTATTTTGCGTGGGAGTAAATTAGCTGGTCCAGAATGTTATGTTATAAAAGTAGCCAGACCAAACCAAGATATGAAGTTTGATTTACCAGTAATAGGTCCTAAAACAGTAAAAATTTTACATCTAGCCAAAGTTAAACTTTTAGCAGTGGAAAGTAAAAAAACATTGATTATAGACAAACCTGAAGTTATAAAAAAAATGGATAAATTAGCAATAAAGTTGTACGGAATATGAATAAAGTAAAAGTTGCAGTAATAGGAGTTGGTAATTTGGGCCAACATCACGTAAGAATATATTATAACATGCGAGATTCTGTTGTACTTTCTTATATAGTGGATATAGACGTTTCTAAATTAGAAAAATTTAAGAAACAATATAATGTAAATGTAGAAACAGATTTTAGAAAAGTGTTGCCTGAAATAGATGCTGTATCACTTGTAGTTCCTACACCACTACATTATAAAATGGCAAAGGAAATATTACTCGCAGGTAAACATTTGTTAGTAGAAAAACCTATTACTACAGAAATTTCTCAAGCAGAAGAACTTGTTAAAATTGCTAAAGAAAAAAATCTTATATTACAAGTAGGCCATGTGGAACGGTTTAATCCAGTAATACAAACTGTTGAAACTTATATAACCTCGCCACGATTTATAGAATCTATAAGATTAGGCAGTTTTGACCCACGTGTAGCTGATACAGATGTTGTGTTAGACCTCATGATACATGATATAGACATAGTTCTTTCATTTGTAAAATCTGAACTACATAGTGTAGAAGCTTATGGTAGTAAAGTGTTTACTCAGAAATATGATATAGTAAAATCTCGTTTACGCTTTAAAAATGGTTGTATATGCGACCTTACCGCATCAAGAATTTCTATGAACAAGTATAGAGTAATGCGCATTTTTCAACAAGACAGTTATATTTCGTTAGATTTCATGCGACAACAAACAAAAATATATCGCAAAAAAAAAGATATAGTAACTTCTCCATCTGAAATTGAACTTATAAGACCTAAAATTTTTAAAGAAGAACCGTTAAAACTTGAACTACAATATTTTATAAAATCTATAATAGAAAACCAACCACCAAAAGTTACTGCAGAACATGCTCGTGACGCACTCGGTGTAGCAATAGAAATTTTAAATTGTTTAGAAACTAATAATGATTGAACTTATGTACATGGAAATAAATGAATAACTACAAAATTTTGTTTTCTTGTGGAGACAGGTCAGCAGATAAATATCTTTGTGAATTGTTAAAAAAATTAAATAAAATCAATTTAAATATAGAAAAATATGTTTTAGGAGGTGAGAATTCAAAACCTTTTTGTGACAATTTTGTAGCTGATGTTGTAAGTTATGACGCACACGGTTTTTTTTCTCCCTTTGTTTTATTTAAAAAATTTCTTCAGTTGATAAAAAAAATTAAAAAAATTTTGTTTAAAAAAATTGACTTGGTCGTGTTGTTAGATTATTACGGGTTTAATATAAAAATAGCAAAGTTGGCAAAGAAATATAACATTCCAGTATTATATTATATTACTCCACAGGTATGGGCTACCAGAAAATATAGATTAAAAAAAATAAAAAAATATGTAGATTATGTAATAAACATTTACCCGTTTGAACCACAGTTGTATAAACAATACGGGATTACTACAGAATATTATGGCCATCCAATAATGGATATAGTGAAACCTTCTATTTCAGAATCAAAAAAATACAAAAATTTGGTTGGTATATTCCCTGGCAGTAGAGCACAGGTTATTAAATGGAACCTACCTCAGATGTTAAAAATTGCTGAATATTATTTTAGAAATTATGACAATAATACTAAATTTATAATTTTTGGATTTCCTCAATACGAAAAGTTATACAAAAAAATAATAACTAAATTTCAGTCTACTTGTCAATCAACGGATTTTCTTTGTAATGTTAACATTTCATATAACTCTGAATACCGAGATAAAATAATATTTGCTATATCTGTTAGTGGAACAGTAGTATTAGAAAATGTGTTATACAACATTCCTACAGTAGTGGTTTATAAATTGCCATTTATAATGTATTGGTTAATAAAAATTATCATTGCGAAAAGTTTAAATTATATTTCACTACCCAATATTATCTTAGACAAATTTGTAGTGCCTGAGTTTATTCAGTATATTGATATAAAAAAAGTATGCGAGTATATTAATTCTGTTCTTGCCGATGCTGATAGGTACCAAAAAATTACACTAGAATTTGATAAAATTAAATCTATATTAAAAAATCCAAATAGTAGTGTTACTGATAAAGTCGTAGAAAAAATTTGTAAGATTCTAGTTCAAAATAGTAAAGTTTATGATACAACAGATTAAAAAACTTTTACCTTACCTAAAGCCGTATAAATACAAATTTGTTATTTCCTCATTATGTATGGTAGGTGTATCTGTATTGACTGCAGTTACTCGGTGGTTACTTAAACCTTTAGTTGATAGAATATTTGTTTCTAAGGATATAAAACTTTTAATGTGGTTAGTAGTTCTTATACCAATATTATATCTTTTAAACGGTATGTTGGCATACATAAAAAGTTATATTAATATCTTCATAGCGAACAACATTGTGAAAAATTTACGAGAAGATACATATAAACGGTTACAAGAAATTTCTATTGATTATTTTATTACTAAAACTTCTACAGGGGCAACTATAGCTAAACTTACAAACGATTTAAATAATATTTTTCTTTTATTATCCAAAGTTCCGACTGTGATTGTCACTGATACATTAACTATCGTAGGTCTTGTGATAGTATTGTTTTATCTTTCAGCCAAGTTTGCAATATTAAGTTTAATAGTATTACCTATAGCATTGTTTCCAATATATATATTTTCAAAAAAATTACGTAAATATTCACAAACCGCTCAAACTGAAATCGCTAATTTGTACAAAAACTTGCAAGAAAGTATCTCTGCAATATCAATAACAAAGGTTTTCTGTCAGGAGAAAAAAGAAATAAAAAATTTCAGTAATACTAACACAAAAGTTTATTCTTCAATTTTAAAATTTTCAAAAACAGAACTGTTGAGTTCTCCTGTGATGGAATTTATAGGTGCGTTAGGAGTTGCTGTAGTATTGTTTCTCGGTGGAAACGATGTTATCTCTGGCAGATGGACACCAGGAGGGTTCTTCGCATTTCTCGCAGTAGTGTTATCTTTTTATCAACCGTTGAAACGTATTTCTGAAATCAACCCGATAATTCAGCAAGGGGTTGTTTCAATAACCCGTGTATTTAGTATTTTAGAACATAAAAGTTCTATTATAGAAATTCCAAATCCTATGATTGCAAAATTTGAAAAAAATATCAGGTTTCACAATGTTTCTTTTTCTTATGACGGAAATAAAAAAATTATCAACAATATTAACTTTGAGATAAAAAAAGGACAGAAAGTTGCCATTGTAGGTCCTTCAGGTGCTGGAAAAAGTACTATTGTAAATTTGTTACTTCGGTTTTACGATGTTAGTTCTGGTGGAATATTTATTGACAATATTGATATAAAAAATTTTTCGTTATCATCCTTAAGAAAATTGTTCGGTGTGGTTACTCAAGATACCTTCCTGTTTAACAATACAATAAAGTACAACATTTCTTATGGGCTACAAGAAGAAGTCACCGAGGAAGAACTTGTCAGAGTAACAAAATTAGCCTATATTTATGAAACTATACAAAATTTGCCGGATAAATTTGACACTGTTGTAGGTGAACGAGGGTATACTTTAAGCGGTGGAGAAAGACAAAGGTTAGCTATTGCACGAGTTTTGTTAACCAACCCTGAGATTTTTATCTTTGACGAACCTACTTCGGCTTTAGATGCAGAATCTGAGTTTATAGTTATGAAAGCAATAGAGAACGTTATTTCGCAGAAAACAGTAATTCTTATTACCCACAGGTTAAATTTAGTAACAAAGTTTGATTATATTTATGTATTTTCCAATGGTGAAATTGTAGAACACGGGACACATCAAGAATTACTTTCCAACGGTAAGTTTTATCCTGTATTACTTTCTTTACAACAATTACCAATCTCAAATAATAATTAAAAACTTTTTTTAGAAATTATATAGTTGATTTTTTAGAAATTATATAGTTGAGAAGAATATTTTTATTTAATCAAGGTAAGATTTAAAATCGTTATATCTGAATTCGTAAATTCCAAATGTAGTTTCTTTGTTGGCACAAAATTCTATACTTGATGAAGGTTGAGTTAAAAGAATTCTTACTGGGAAGAAACTTCCTTCGTCTGTATCAGTTCTTTGATAGAACTGTAACAGTACTTCACCTTTGTCCTGATAGTGTAAATTTATTTGTAAAACAGGTTTTGGAAGAGAAGAAATTTTGTGGTCTAAAATAGCATCTCCATTAAATTCTTTAAAGAAGTTTAAATAGGAGTTTACTTTTGTTATATCTATAGATTTTTTTGTTTCTACTAAAATCCATGAAGTTGTCCCGTTTAGGAGATTTTTGTTGAATTTTTTTCTTTTTCCGTCAGATGTAATAGTAAAAAAATCTATTTGTTCTATATTAGATTTCAAAATTGTTTTATTACAAAATTCGTAATATGGACGGTTAAACTGTAGTTTTTTGATACCTTTTACAAGTAGTACTTCAGGGTTGGGTTCTATCCTTAAATAACTTTCTTCGTAAGAAAAACCGCCTTCTTTGCCTATGAAGAATTTTTTGTTATTGGTTTTTTTATTTTTTAAAAAAGTAATAGTTACCTTTACAGCATGTTCTTCGTCTAACTCAAAATTTGGATAAGAAGTTTCATTTCTTGAAACAATTTCTACAATTTCAGAATTTTTTATGTTATCTATAAGTTGATTAATTTGCTCTTTATTACCAGCATAAACATGTTTTTGTTCAGTTGAAGTAGATACTTTTGTTACTATCCATTCATCATTCTCTTTTTTTATGTTTAATTTTTCACCTTTTGAATTTTTAAACTCAAGTTCTATAATGTGTAAATTAGCAAAAATTTTTTTTGGTTTAAAACTGTAACGAGTAACAGTTCGTAAAATAAAGATACTACCAAGTAACAAAATTGTAATCACCCATATAAGATATCGTTTCATAGTAGTATCAGATTACTAAAACTTTATTTTTTCTGTAGTACCAGCGGTATAACCCTGCCAGAATTATTAAACAAGGTAAAGATAATGTTATGAAATATCTATAAACAATTTTAATTCCTGCTGGAATTTGTCTTAAAGGTTTTAACAACACTTTTTTACTACGAATAGTCAACAGTTCATAATCTTGTGCTACAAAATCTATTATGTTAGCTAGTAATGCAACTTCTTTATCTACAAATTCATCTGAAGCAACTACAATTATCCTAGATTCTTTTACTTTTGTATCTGTTTCTGTTAAGATTTTTGTCGTGGTAGACAATTTTAATTTATCCAATTGTTCTTTGTTGAAATATGTTTTAAACTTTCCTCGGAATTCTGCAGCTACAATAAACGGTCCACGTAGAGAGTCTTTGTCCGGACGAAAATCTGAAGCTATCGGACTTATAGTATACACATCTTTTTTTAAGAAACTACTCTTAGATGTTTCAAGCAAAATGCTATAGTTAACATCTTTGGTGTCAACTTTAATTTCTATTGGTGAGACAAAAGGTAACACAACTTGGCCTAAATCTTTTACTATAGGATGTTCCTTGTTAAGTTTCGTAATTATGGGCATAAACGGATAATCTAAAATATTTTCTATTACAAAGAATCCTTGTTGCATCCGAAGAGCAATTTTTTGACATTGAGGGTCTACAATAAGACCATCTTTTATGTTAATACCATAATTTGATAAAAAGTTAAAAATGTTAGAATTAATTTTTCTTGCATAAAAATACCGTGTGTTGATTTCATATTTGTTTAACAGAAAAGCAACGGGTTTCCCTGAAAGAATATATTGATCTAAATAGAATAATTCCTTATCTTCAAAATTTTCCTTTGGACCAATTATTATTAACCCATCTACAGAAGATAACACATCTTGTTCTTTTATATTTATACTTTTTATTTCGTACAACTTTTCTAATTGAGTTCTGATTTGTTGTGTTTCTTCAGAAATAAGTGTATTTTCACCATGGCCTGTTAGCAAACCAACAACTTTTTTGGTTTTTGTAGTTAATCGTTTTATTGCTGAAGTAATATCATATTCTAAGGTTTCAATATTATTCACCACAGGGATTACTTCCTTGTTGTCTCTGTATAACATTGCGATACCCATAAATCCTTCTTTCATTTCGTATTTATCTCGGGCAAGAGTAGTAAACCGTATTGGTGCAATACCCATAGAATACGCTTCCTGCGGTTTAATTTTAGATTTTGGTTCCATAGGGTCTATAAATTCAAACTTTACTTTACCACGAGAGTAAGCTTTATATTCTTTTAACATATCTTCTACATACAATCTTATAAACTTGTATTGTTCAGGCAACTCTTTTGAAAATATTGCACGGATAAGTATATAATCATCTAAATTTTTTAACAATTTTTTTGACGATTTTGATAACGAATAAATTTTGTTACTTGTGAAATCAAACCGTAAAAAACCAAAATAAAATATTAAGTTTACGAAAATTACAGCTAATACTGCAAAAACAATGTTTATTATAATATTTTGATATTGTTTCATCGTTGTCTATTAGTAACTAAATAGGTAAAGTATAACATTAGAAATGTTAATGAACAAAAATATATTATGTCACGAACATCTATTATACCGCGGATAAAATTTTCGTAGTGTAAGTCAATACCTAAATATGTAACATTTGTAGGTAAGAAAAATCCAAGTTTTCCTATAACAAATAATACAAATAGGACAAAAAACGAGATTACAAAACTTATGATTTGATTTTTTGTTAAACTTGAACCAAAGATTGCAACAGAAGTGAACATGAGTATAAGAAGCTTTACTCCAATGTAACCAGAAATTGTTGCTAAAATATCCAGTTGTCCTAAAAACAATAATGATATAGGATACAACAATGTTAATACCATTGCTACGAGGATTACTATTAAAGTAGCGATATATTTCCCCAACAAGATTTCTAATTTACTAAAAGGTAAAGTATAAATTATTTCAATAGTTCCAGTTTTATATTCTTCAGAATATGTCCTCATAGCAACTGCTGGGATAAAGAAAAGTAATAATAGTGGTAATATATCAAGATAATGGCGTAACGTAGCATAATTTTGTACAAATATAGGACGGGAAAAAAAGAAACCACTAAGTAACAAGAAGATAGATAATACAATATATGCAATTGGCGAGTTGAAATACAACTGCAACTCTTTTTTTACAATACATAAAATTTTGTTAAAATTAATCTTTGGCATAAAATTCACTCTTTAGTTAATTCTCGGAAAATGTCCTGTAACGGAATAGACACACGGTGCAGTTCTGTTACAGTCCAGTGTTCTTCAATAGATAATTTAAACAGTTGTTCTCTTATATCAACATCAGTCTCTGTTTCAATTTCGTATTCTTGGTAATCATCTTGTTGTGTAATAAGTGTAATATTGTATATTTCTTTAATTACGTTCGGCAGATAATTTTTTAAATCTTTGTTAAATCTTCCTCCGAAGCGAATAACATTCTTCTTTAATACCAAAGAGTGTAATTCTGAAATATTTCCTTGTGCTACAATATTACCTTTGTGGATTATTACAACACGGTCTGCTATTTCTTCAACTTCTGAAAGTATATGTGTGGACAAAACAATCGTTTTATCTTTTTTAAATTCTTTGATAAGTTGTCTAACTTCGTGTGCTTGGTTAGGGTCAAGTCCTGCAGTAGGTTCGTCAAGAACTAAGATTTTAGGATTATGAATAATTGCTGATGCGAACCCTACTCGTTGTCTGAAACCTTTAGAAAGTTCACTAATGTTACGATTGATCACATCTTTTAATTTACAAATTTCTACTACTTCTTTAATTCTTGTGTTGAGATTATCAGTAAACGGTGTGTCAATGTTTCTACTTTCAGCGATGAACTTTAGATATTCGTACACATTCATATCTTCATATAACGGATTGTTTTCAGGTAAATAACCGATTAAAGATTTTACTTGTAATGAATCTGAAACTGCACTAAAACCATTTACGGTAATATCTCCGTTATCTGGAGTTAAAAATCCAGTAAGTATTCGCATACATGTAGTTTTCCCGGCACCGTTTGGTCCCAGTAAGCCTAAAATTTCGTTGTGTTTAATTTCAAACGAGATATTGTTTAAGGCAACTATATTACCAAAAGTTTTTGTTAAATTTTTTATCTGAATCATAAGATTAGTATTTTTGAGGGAAGAAAATTTTATAGAAATTTTTTTTAAAAATACAAAATTATTTATCTTAATGTCAATGGATAAAAAAATTTTTTTCTCTACCTGTTGCTAAACTAAATTTTTTTTTATATTTAAAAACACAACTTGTAATTATTGAGTGATTTATTGTTTTGTTGAAAGGAGAAGAAAGCTATGTCAAGGCGATGTCTTTTATGTAACAAAGGTCCTACTGCAGGTAGGTCAGTCTCTCATTCAAAAAAATCTACCCCAAGATGGTTTTTACCTAATGTACAAAAGAAAAAATTTAGGTTCAAAAACAAAATTTATAAAGGGTACATTTGTACACGTTGTATGCGAACATATAAAACAGAAATTGAATATTTATGAAACTAAAAAATACAGAAATAAAAATTTTGCAAGGTGATATTACTGAACTTCCCGAAGAAGTTGATGCAATAGTTAACCCTGCAAATAACAAACTAAAGATGGGCGGTGGTGTTGCCGGTGCGATACGACGTAAAGGTGGAGAAGATATACAAAAAGAGTGTGATAAAATAGGCGAGATAAAAATAGGTTCTGCTGTAGTAACTTCTGCAGGAAAACTTAAATATAAATATGTAATCCATGCAGCTACTATGGGATTAGATTTTAAAACAAACCAAGAGTATATTCGTTTAGCAACAAGGAATTCGTTGTTTGTTGCAGAAGAAAAAGATGTAACTTCAATAGCGTTTCCAGCGTTAGGTTGTGGTGTGGGCGGATTTCCTTATGAAGAAGCAGCTAAAATTATGGCTGAAGAAGTTGCAAAGTATATAGTAGAACATGACGAAACAAAAATTAGAAAGATAATATTTGTTTTATTTGATAAATCAGGGTTTGAAATTTTTAACAAGATTGTTCCTGAACATATTGGATATATTCAGCGTAAAATTGGACATTATCCAATACCTACAGTGGATATAATAATAAAAGTGAAAATTGGGAAAAATAAAGAAGGTATTGTTCTTATAGAACGTAAGAACCCGCCGTATGGTTGGGCGTTACCTGGAGGGTTTGTAGAATATAACGAATCGTTAGAAACTACGGCTATCAGAGAAGCTGAGGAAGAAACTGGGTTGAAAGTAAAAAATTTAAGACAGTTTAAAAGTTATTCAGAACCTGGCCGTGACCCACGGTTCCACACAATTTCTACAGTGTTTATTGCTGAAGCTGAAGGTTCAGCTAAAGCTTCTTCTGATGCAAAGAATGTTATTGTTGCAACAAAAGAAGAAATATTGAGCGATAAATACAAACTCGTGTTTGACCATAAAAAAATTTTGCAGGATTATTTTGAGTCATTAAAGTAACGATTTAGTGTTGATTTAGTGTTGACGAAGAAATGTTTTGCAAATGAGAATCATTAGTTTGGTAAGTAATAGTAGATTTTTTTATGAAAGGTTTATAATTTTGTGGTGTATATTTTATCATCTCTTCAATTGCTTCTAAAGTATATTTACATTTAGGATCCCATAAGAGCCATTCAAACACGCCGTTGTCATAACAGGCATATATCTGGGCTTTTACTTCTTCTACTCCGTATTTGTAGCCTAACGAAAAATCTTGTAGATAAGGTCTTAACTTATATATCTTGTCTTTTAATAACAATTTAGCATCGTAAACACTTCTATAAACAGTTTTATACGGTTCTTTGTTCGGGTCAGGTATGTTATATTCACCTTTTCTATAGTGGGAAGGATACATCATCGGAGAAATAAAATCGCACGCTTCGGATAACTCTAAAAATCTTTGTCCGATTCCCATATCATGGTTCACTGATGGTGTTAAACCAAAAACATCTATAGAAACAGGGATATTGAACGGTTTTAGTTCTTCTTTAGCATAGGTTAAAAAATTTACCAAAGTTTCTGTTGCAGTAATTGAAGAATGTTTTTGTGAATAACGGCACAGTTTAGTATTTCCGTCAGAAGGAAAACGGATATAATCAAACTGTATTTCTTCAAACCCGAGTTCTACTGCACGTTTCGCAATTTCTACGTTATACCTCCAGACATTTTTGTTGTATGGGTCGGTCCAGCTATATCCTTTGTAATCTTTCCATAAACTACCGTCAGGATTTTTTACTGCAAACTCTGGTTTTCTATGCGCAAGCGAGTTGTCTTTAAAGACCACAATACGTGCTATTGGATAGACACCTTTGGATTTAAGATAGTCAAGATATTGTTCTAGTTTTGGAATAGGGAATACAGGGATGTTGTATTCTTCAACAATTTTTACTGACGGAATATAAATATGTCCTTCACTTTCTTTTATTGCAATGACAATAGTGTTAAGTTTATCCCGAGATAATAAATTTTCAAATCGTGCTCTAAATTTAATATCGCCTGCAGTCCATGCACTTAAATGTATCCCGCGGACATACTCGGGTTTCCCTACACGAACCTTCTGTATGGTTGCAGATTTAGTAGGAATTTGTTGTTCGTTGTTATTTTTTGTGTAACAGCCAGAAACAAAAGTATATATCACTATTAATATAAATAAACAATTTCTCAACTTCATTTTTTTAATGTTGTAAAATTTAATTGCAGATATTTATTAAAAATATTTTTGTTATTCAACAGTAGAAAAAAAGATTTAAGTTTTGTAATTAAAAGTTTAAAAACAGTTTATTTAGCCGAGGAAAAGAATGATAAAATTATTGTTGAATAGAATAGTAGTTTTATTTATAACATTTATTGGAATTACAGTAATAACTTTTGTTGTGATAAACATTTCTCCGGGAAAACCTCAAGATATGATGGATATGTCTACCAGAATTTCGTTTGAAGCGAAACAACGGTTAGTAAAATTGTACGGGTTAGATAAGCCATTACATATAAGATATTTTAACTGGTTTTTACGTGTGATAAGATTAGATTTTGGTACTTCTTTTAAAGACGATAAACCTGTACTAAAAAAAATTAGTGAACGACTTCCTGCAACTTTGTTGTTAAATATTTTATCCTTAGGGATAATATTTTTTGTAGGGTGTACAATAGGTATACTTTCAGCAATGTATCAAAATAAGTTTTTTGATAAACTCACCACTATAGTGGTTTTTTTAGGTTATTCAATACCGAGATATTGGTTAGCAATTTTGTGTATGATAGTTTTTGGGATAAAACTTAACTGGTTGCCAATTTCTGGATTACGAAGTGTCAACTGGGAATATTTACCTTTTGTCGGTAAAATATGGGATATACTAAAACATCTTATTTTGCCAGTAGCAATTTCTTCATTTAGCGGGTTAGCAGGGTTAGCAAGGTATGTCCGCGGTAGTATGATTGAACAACTTAATTGCGAATATATAAAATTTGCTTTGAGTAAAGGAACACAAAGAAAAAAAGTTGTGTTTTACCACGCGTTTAGGAATGTATTAATTCCTGTGGTGACTATTTTAGGTTTATCTTTACCTGATTTGATAGGCGGCGGGTTTATTTTTGAAACAATATTTGCATATCCTGGTATGGGACGGTTAGGTTATGAAGCAATCATGGCACGAGATTATCCGTTGATAATGGGTATCGGAACAATTACTGCTGCGTTAACTTTGTTGGGTAACTTTATTGCCGATATTGTGTATGTATATGTTGACCCACGAGTAAGATATAAATAAATTTACATCTTGTTATAAATAAATTTACATCTTGTAATAATAAAAAAGTTTCTACCGCGTTAGCGATAACATGGTAATAATAAATTAGACAAAAAAGGACGATTCGGATAATGAATAAACAACTCGTTATTGGTATAATAATTGTATCTATTCTAATTTTTACTGCATTGTTTGCAAAATTTATTTCGCCATATGACCCAATACAACAAGATTTAACAAATCGGTTACAACCGCCTTCATTAAAACATCTGTTTGGCACAGACGAACTTGGCCGAGATGTTTTTTCCCGTATGATATTTTCTACTCGTGTTTCGTTAAGTGTAGGAATAATTGCTGTAAGTATTGCAACAGTTATAGGGACAATTTTAGGTTTGATTTCAGGATATTACGGCGGAAAAATTGACCTTATCATAATGCGGTTAGTAGATATAATGTTATGTTTCCCAACATTTTTTTTAATTCTTATGGTAATCTCGTTTATGAAACCGAGTATTTATAATATCATGGTAGTAATAGGTTTAACTTCATGGCCAGGACTTGCAAGATATGTCCGTGGAGAAGTGTTGTCTATCAAGGAACGTGAATATGTTTTGTCAGCAAAACTTGCTGGATTGGGTACTTCACGAATTTTGTTTGTCCACATTTTACCTAATGTAATTGTTCCAGTGATAGTAACTTTCAGTTTAGGTATAGGTAGCGCAATTTTGACAGAATCAGCATTGTCATTTTTAGGTTTAGGAGTTCAACCGCCTAACCCTTCTTGGGGGAATATTTTAACCTCTGGAAAAGATTATATACACATTGCTTGGTGGTTATCGTTATTTCCTGGAATGGCAATTTTTATTACAGTAGTAGGGTTTAACTTTTTAGCCGAAGGGTTAAGAATTTTGTTGAACCCAAAAGAACAATGAATTCAAAACTTGTATTAGAAATAACAGATTTTGAAACAGCATTCTATATTAAACCCAAAGATAAATATCTTTTTGCTCTTAGAGAAATTAATTTTGAACTTTATAAAGCACAAAAAATAGCGTTCGTTGGAGAATCAGGTTCTGGAAAAACTACGTTAGCAAATGCTATTTTGCAACTTAATCCTAACAATGTAACGACATATTTTGGCAATATTATTTTTTACCCTCAAAAAGAAAATTGTTCTATATGTTTAGATAAATATAGTATAGTCACTACTGAAGAACATTACGACGAAAATACACAAACTACATCATACGATATTCATACACTTGATGAAGAATTGTTAAATCATATTAGAGGTAATCATATAAGTATGATATTCCAAGATCCTTTTACAGCATTAAACCCTGTCTTACGTGTAGGTGAACAAATTAGTGAAGTAATACTAAACCATAACCTAAATATTACAAAAAAAGAAGTTTATGATAAAGTTATTGAACTTCTATCTAAGGTAGAACTTCCTGAACCACATATAATTTATAAAAAATATCCACACCAACTTTCCGGTGGACAAATACAACGTGTATGTATTGCAATTGCATTAGCGAACATCCCAGAAATACTAATTGCTGACGAACCTACCACAGCATTAGATGCAACATTAAAACATACTATATTATCTCTTTTGACACATCTTGTAGGAAGTTTTTCAACTTCGTTAATTCTTATTACTCACGATATTAATCTCGTAAAAAATTATGTGGATTATGTATATATCCTCTATGCTGGAGAAATTATAGAATCAGGTTTAACTAAACAGATTTTTTATAATCCATTACATCCCTACACTAAACTTTTAATGTCTTGTAGTGTAGATAAAACAAAAAAAGGACAAAAACTTCCAGTTATACCTTATGAACTACCAGATCTTACAGACCAAGATTTTATTTACGAAAAATGTATATTTTTAAACCGTTGTCCACAAAGAAATAATAGATGCGAAACTAAAAAACCACAGTTGTATTCTATAAAAGGACAAAAAGTAAAATGTTTACTTTATGAAAAATAATATTTTAGAAGTTCGTAATGTAACAAAATCTTATCCTGTATATTCTCAATTGTTACACACAAAAATAACAAAAAAAATTGTATTAAAAAATATAACCTTCAGTTTAGAAGAAAACACTGCGTTAGGTGTGTTAGGACCGTCAGGTTGTGGAAAAACAACTTTAGCCAAAATTATAGCTAGAATTGAGCAACCTGATAGTGGCGAAGTTTTATTTGAAGGGAGAAACATTTTTTCTTACCCGAATAAAACATTTGCTTGTATGGTCCAACTTTTGTTTCAAAACCCTTATTCTATGTTAAACCCTAAATTAAATATAGGATTTTTAATCAAAGAAAGAGTACGACAGTATTTTAAATTAAATAATACTAAAGTTGAAGATTCTACAGTAAATAAAAAAATATCTGAATTGTTAGAAACAGTAAAATTGTCTCCAGACGTGCTAAAAATGTACCCGTACCAGTTATCCGGTGGACAAAGACAACGTGTTGCAATATTGTTAGTGTTGTGTTTATACCCAAAACTTTTAATTTTAGATGAACCACTTTCTGCTTTAGATGTTTCTTTGCAAGCACAAATGTTAAACTTTTTTGCTGAACTAAAACAACAGTTCAAATTTTCGTATATATTTATCACTCACGACGAAAATCTTGCAGAATATTTTTGTGACCAAATTATAAAAATTGAAAATGGCGAAATACTCACCAAATAAATTACAAATGAAAATTGTCAGTTTATTAAAAGAAATAAATTTATCTTTTGATGATTCATATGTTGTAGGAGGAATTTTAAGAGATATTTTTTTAACTTATAACTTTTTAGAAAAACTTTTGTCTACAGGACATACCAAAGTTGATATTGATATAATTGTTTTTAATCTTGTAGAAAATAAATTAAAAAAAATTTTGTTACAATATAACCTACCTTTTGTTTTATTAGATCAAGAACGGAAAATTTATAGAACAGTGGTGGTAGAAAAAACTGCAAACGTAAATATAGAATTTACTGTGGATATCTCAAATTACGAAGATTTATCTACAGATATCTCACGACGAGATTTCACAATTAATATGTTAGCAGTTAAATTAGAATATTTTATTAAATATTTAACTACTAAAGAAAAAAAATTTATTACTGCTAACATAATAGACAAATATGGTGGTGTAAAAGATATTAAAAATAAACTTTTAAAAATTGTAAATCCGAAAGTGTTTACCGACGACCCGTTAAGAATTTTAAGAGTAGCGAGATTTATGTGTTACGGTTTTACTCCTGAAGCTAAAATTGAAAAGTTAGTTTCTAAATCTAAACATCTACTTAAATATGTAGCAAAAGAAAGAATTATTGAAGAACTCAAAAAAATTTTTAATTTAAATTCTTACAATGTATTAGAGTGGCTGGACAAAAACAAAGTTTTAGAAGAAATAATTCCAGAAATAAAAATAGCAAAAATAAAAGGTAAAAATTCTAAGTTCAGAAATTTCTATTTCCATCCAGAAGGGTTATGGCAACATATAAAATTAACCTATAAAAAAACTGAGTATGTATTATCATCTTTGAAACGGTTGTTCCCACAACATTACCAAGTTTTTAAACAAAATATAGAAAATAAAATTTATTTATCAAAACTTGCTGCATTGTTCCACGATATTGCAAAACCGTTAGTAGTGAAAAAATATCAAGGTAGAATACGATTTTTTTATCATGAAACAAAATCTGCATTAATTGCAGCAGAAATTTTACAACGTTTGAGGTTCAGTAATGATGATATACACACTATAAAATTGTTAATAGAAAATCACATGCGTATAGGCAACCTCTGTCATAGCAAAACACTTACAGAACGTGCTTTTTTAAGGTTGTTTCGTGAATTAGATGATAATTTGTGGTTGTTGATCGTACTTTCATTAGCAGATAGATATTCGTATGATTCAATTCCAGAACGTGTAAAAGATTTAAAACTTAAAGAAATGCCTAAGTTTAGAAAGTTCGTAAGATTACTCCTAAATAAGTTTATAGAATATAAACATAAAAAGTCATTACCAAGACTTGTTAACGGACACATTATAATGGAAAAATTTAATCTTTCTGCAGGCCCTTTAATAGGAGAAATATTAAGATTTGTAGAAGAACAACAATTGTTAGGTAAAATTTCTACTACACAACAGGCATTACATTTAGTAGAAAGATACTTAAAAACACATAATAGGAGTAATGGAAAATGAAAAAAGAAAAAGTTTTAGTTACAGGTTCTGCAGGGTTTATCGGGTTTTATGTAGCAAAGTATCTTTTAGAAGAAAACTATGAAGTTGTTGGGTTAGACAATATGAATGCATATTACGACGTAAAACTAAAATATGCACGGTTACAAATGTTAAAAAAATATCCTAAGTTTAAATTTTACAAAATAGACCTTGCTGAAAAGAAAAAAATTTTGTCAATGTTCTCAAAAGAAAAGTTTGATTTCGTGATACATCTTGCTGCACAGGCAGGTGTAAGATATTCGTTAAAAAATCCGTATGTATATGTTAAAAGTAACCTTGTTGGGTTTCTTAATATTCTTGAAGGGTGTAGAATTAACAAAGTGAAACATTTAGTTTTTGCATCTTCAAGTTCTGTATATGGAGCAAACAAAAAAATGCCGTTTTCTGTCCATCACAATGTTGACCATCCTATTTCACTATATGCTGCAACAAAAAAAGCTAACGAATTAATGGCTCACACATATTCCGCGTTATACAATTTGCCAGTTACTGGATTAAGATTTTTTACCGTATATGGTCCTTGGGGAAGACCTGATATGGCGTTGTTTAAGTTTACCCGAGCAATACTTAATGACGAATATATAGAAGTATACAATTATGGCAATATGGAACGCGATTTTACTTATATTGACGATGTAGTGAAAGGTGTTGTTCGTGTTATGAAAAAAATACCTAAACCAAACAAAAACTGGGATGGGTTTAACCCTGACCCAGCAACAAGTTTCGCTCCGTATAAAATTTATAATATAGGAAATAACAATCCTGTTAAATTAAGTAAGTTCATAGAAGTTTTAGAAAATTGTTTAGGTAAAAAAGCAAAGAAAAAATTTTTACCTTTACAACCAGGGGATGTACCTAAAACTTATGCTGACGTAGATGATTTAATGAAAGATGTTGGATTTACACCCGCCACACCTATAGAAGTTGGAATAAAAAAATTTGTAGATTGGTATAAAAGTTTTTATAAGGTGTAAATGTTCCAAGTTCAAACTTCTTCATTGGTTCATACACACAAAAATTTATATTTTATAAAATTGTTCAAGACTTTGAATTGTTAGTAGAAACAATTCTGTAAGTTAAGGATAGGTTTTACATTATGAACCGACTGTCTAAAATAGGAAAAATAAAGACTGAAATTACTAAAATTTTAAATCATTATCTCGGAAATAATTATGTCTTAATTGTTTACGGTTCGTTAGCAAGAAACCAGATTGATACGTCTTCAGATATAGATTTAGCCATATATAGAGAAGAAAAAATACCGTCAAAAACAATAGCATTAATAAGAGAAGAACTAAATCAAAGTGTACATACGCTGAGAGAAATTGACTTAGTCAATCTTACTGAAAATAACATAAATAAAGTTTTATTGAAAAATATTCTGACCGAGGGGAAAATATGGTACGGAAAGAAAAATTCAAAAGAACTTTTGAAAAGTTTGAAAAAGCATTTATTAAATTCAAAGAGATAATAAAGTCACAGGAATTGTTTAATTTCTTAACTCAAAAGAACTAATTATTGAAATTGCTACAAAAAGGTTTGAATATACATTTGAAAGTATGTGGAAAACATTAAAAGAATATTTGAGGTTAGAAGGTATAGACTGTCCAACGCCACTTAAATGTTTTAAAGAAGCGTTTAAAGCAAAACTTATTGACGAAAAATATGAGGATGTTTTTATAGATATGATAGAAAAAAGAAATCTGATAGTTCATATTTATGATTTAGACCAAGCAAAGAATATTTACGAATTTATTAGAAGTGAAAAAGTTTTTTCAGCAATAGAAAGTGTGTATAATAAACTAAAAAATACAGATTGAAATTTAGGTCTCAGCTAGTATTTGTTCAACTATTGAACATTTTTTTCTTACCTATTGACAAATTTTTGAAAATAATATAAAATGTTCACAAATTGAACAATTGTTATTTTTTTATTTTGTAAAGTTCATCTTTTTTTCAGGTATGGTAATTGAGGAAGATTAAACATTTGTCTTTCCTCTATTAAGAGGGGATAAAAAGGGGTGTGTTTTTTAGTCTGTCAAAAAGAAGTTTAGGAGGTCTTAAAAGGTTTTTCCAATGTCATTAAAAATCTCAGAAAAAGAATTTGCAGTAATAAGAGAAATATCAAACAATAATTTGCCTGACCAAAGAACTATAGCAAACAAAACTGGCCTTTCACTCGGTCTTACAAATCTCATTATAAAAAAACTTATAAAGACGGGGTATATAAAAGTAAAACAATTAAATAGAAGAAAAATTCAATATATACTCACACCTAAAGGGTTCGCTGAAAAAGCAAAAAAATCATATAATTACACATTAAAAACAATAAAACTTTTTAAAGAAATAAAATCAAAAATACAACAACTTATATTAGACTTCCAACAACAAGGAGTAAAAAAATTTATAATTATAGGCGACAACGAATTGACCGATATAGTAGAATTTGCTTTCAAAACATTTCCTGAAATTAAAAACTTAGAATATCTTGTCATAAAAGAGAATCCACCAATCAACAAATTAAAAAAAGAAGAAAACACTGCAATCTTTTATACTGAAACAAAGAATTCCATAAAACCAAAACAAGAAAACAAAAATAATTTTGTGTATTTGTTAGATTTTCTTGCTGAATCAGGAATATTTTTGTAAAAATATGGTAAAACTAACTAAAGAAGAAAAAAAAGAAATTAAAACACTTGCTAAATCAAAAAAATTAAAAGAAGATTTTAGAAAAATTTCAAACAACAGATATAATCCTTTTGTTATAAACGGCAAGGTAGATATTGATAAATTTTTGAATTTTCTTAATGAATATAACCAGTTTATAAACCATACTCCAAAACCGTTTAAAAAAATTTTAACACGCTACAACAAACTTTTATAACAAACTGACAGATAGCCTTAAAAAACAACAGGCCAGTTTTGGGTTTTTAATACAAAATGAGTAGTAAATAATTTAGGAGTAATAAAAATGTTACAAAACTTTTCAAAAACTAAAATAGTAGTTGTTGGCGATGTAATGTTAGATGTTTATTTTACTGGCGAAGTGAATAGAATTTCTCCTGAAGCGCCAGTGCCTGTAGTAAAAATATGTCACAAAAGTTTTACTTTAGGTGGGGCTGGTAATGTCGCATTAAATCTTGTTAAACTTGGCTGTAAGGTTAGTTTATTTGGAGTTCGTGGAGCTGATGTATCAGGTGAACTTATGGCGACAATTATTAAAGATAATAGTATAAAAGATTGTTTAATAGTTGATACCTCTCATATAACAACAGTTAAAACTCGTATCATAGCTGCAAGACAACAACTTATTCGTTTGGATGAAGAAGAAATCTGGGATTGCGGAGAAAAATATAAACAACAGTTGTTAAAAAATATAGAAGAAGAAATAAAAGATGCTGATGGTGTAATTCTTTCAGACTATGCGAAAGGTGTGTTAATTAGCGATTTATCTCAAAGTATTATTAATTTGTGTAAACTAAACAACAAATTAGTGTTTGTTGACCCAAAAAGAAAAAATTGGCAACGATACTCTAATGCAGATTTTATCACGCCGAATATTGCTGAATTAGAAGAAATAAGTGGGACAAAAATAGGTGACGATGAAGATAAATTGCTAAAAGAAGCCTATAAAATTCGTCAGTTGTACGGTATTCGTTATGTATTGGTTACAAGAGGACCAAAAGGTATGTGTCTTGTTGGACCACAAGGACATACGTTTATTATGTCAGTTGCAAAAGAAGTGTTTGATGTTACGGGTGCAGGAGATACAGTAATTGCAACATTTGCAGTTGCAGTATGTTCAGGTGTGCCAATTAACATCTCTGCTGAAATTTCAAATCTTGCAGCAGGAATAGTTGTAGGCAAGTTAGGGTCTCAACCAATCACAATCATGGAACTTGAATCTGCTTGGAAGAATAAAGAAAAAGGTTTGTTAGCAAGCAGCCATAAAATTTTGACTTTACATTCTGCAGAAATATTAATTCAAACTTGGAAAGTTCTTGGTGAAAAAATTGTCGTAACCCAAGGAGTATTTAGCCCTATAAAACATTCTCAAGTTCGAAATTTAATAAGAGCAAGAGAGTTGGGAGATAAATTAATAGTATTACTCTATCCTGAAGAAATAGTTAAAAAACAAAAAGCTGCTGTTGAATATCATCAAAAAGATACGGCTGATATTCTTTCAAGTTTAGAATGTGTTGATTTGGTAATACTTCTTAATAATGAACCATTAGATTTAGTATTTAAAACTTTGAAACCGGATATATTAGTCAAAGGTAACGATGATTTCTTAGATAATCTAATTACTGACGAACAAGTTGGTAATTGTATAATAGAAAAATTTTAATAAGTTTAAAAAAATGAAAAAAGCGTTAATCACAGGTATCACAGGACAAGATGGCAGTTATCTTGCCGAATTGTTATTAAGCAAAGGTTATGAAGTTTACGGGTTAGTAAGAAGGTCAAGTTTAGAAAATTATGAAAGAATTGAACATATCCGAGATAAACTTAAATTTATCTCTGGGGATTTAAACGACCAAACATCATTAGATGAGGCTATTAGAAAAATTCAGCCTGACGAAGTTTATAATTTAGCCGCACAATCTTTTGTTCCCACTTCGTGGGAGCAGCCAATATTAACTGCAGAAATAACAGGTCTCGGCGTTTTAAAACTTCTTGAAGCAATAAGGAAATACAAACCCGACGCAAGGTTCTACCAAGCATCTTCTTCAGAAATGTTTGGCAAAGTAAAAGAAATTCCACAAAAAGAAACAACTCCGTTCCATCCAAGAAGTCCTTACGGAGTTGCAAAAGTTTTCGGCCATTATATTACTGTAAACTATCGTGAAAGTTATAACATCTTTGCCTGCAGCGGGATTTGTTTTAACCACGAATCGCCACGACGCGGGTTAGAGTTTGTTACAAGAAAAATTTCGTACGGTGTTGCAAGAATAAAACTTGGTCTTGCAAACGAATTGCGTTTAGGAAATTTAGAAGCAAAAAGAGATTGGGGGTTTGCTAAAGACTATGTAGAAGCTATGTGGCTTATGCTACAACAAGATAAACCCGACGATTATGTAATAGCTACAGGTGAAACACATTCAGTAAAAGAATTTGTAGAACTTGCATTTTCTTATGTTGGGCTTGACTGGAAAAAATATGTTGTAGTGGATCAAAAACTTTACCGTCCTGCAGAAGTTGACTTGTTAGTAGGCGATTCAACCAAAGCAAGACAAAAACTTGGCTGGAAACCAAAAGTAACTTTTAAAGAACTTGTTGAAATGATGGTAGAATCTGACATAGAGAGGTTGAAGAAGTAATAAAGAATGGCGAAACTTCGCTAAAAAATATTTATAAAACTATGGTGTTCAAACTTATTTCCACAAATTGATAAAATTATCAATATAGAGAAATAAACTATGAAATTTAAAGAATTTCTAAAATATTATTCAAACCGTATTATGATCGATTCTAAAACTTTAAAGAGATCTTAAGATATCAGAGGGCAAGTTAATTACTGGTTAAAAAGGTTTCCTAATTAAATTAAAAAATTTCCTAAAGATTTTTCGCTGATGAAAAAAACATTAGAAATTATAAACGAACTAAAAGAAAAAGGGTTGATAAAAGATTACGCTATTGGTGGCGCAATAGCAACCTTAAGATGGACAGAACCATTTTTCACCCGCGATTTGGATATATTTGTTATACTTTTTACAGAACCGAACGAAAAAAATTTAATCATACTTACACCGATTTATGAATATCTAAAGAAAAAGGGATATACTAATTGGGATGGGCATAAGATAATCATAGAAGGTATTCCAGTAGACATTTTCACTGCAGATGAACTTGAAAAAAAAGCAATAGAGAATGCTGTGGAAACAAAGTATCAAGGAGCAAAAACCAAAATAATGACGCCAGAATATTTAATTGCACTATTTTTACGTGCAGGAAGAGATAAAGATATAAGGAAAATACAGATGCTTTTAACTCAAACAAAAGTAGATAAAACAAAACTTATGAGAATTCTTAATGAATTTGGGTTAAAAAAGAAATTTGAAGAGTTTAGAAAAAAATATGAGAAGTGAACAAAAAATTGTTATCGGTAAAAAAGTCTATACTAGACAAGAATTATTCAAGAAGGAAGAAGAAACTCGTAAAAAAGATGCAAAACTACCATTTGAAGAAAAAATAAAAATACTTGTAGAATTACAAAAACTTGCTTACAGTTGGGGAAATAAAAAAGATGTGATTGTATGGAAAATTTAGATAAACCTTCTTTTGAAATGTAATGGCTACGGTGTTTCTTCCAATGAATAAAATAGAAAAACTTATAAATTTTGCAAAATTAGATAAAGAAATAGTTTCAGTAATTTTATTTGGCAGTAATGTTCGTAAAGAAAATTGTCGTCTTTCAGATGTTGATATATGCTTAGTTTTAAAATCACGAGATTATTCTGCAAAATATCTTTCATACAAAAAATTAAAATATCTTAAAGAGTTTAATTTAGATATCCAAATTTTCCAACAGTTACCAATCTACATAAGAAAAAGAATTATAAAAGAAGGGAAAATATTATTTTTAAGAGACGAAGATGAAATGTATAAAATTGTTTTCAAAACAATAGAAGAATTTAATGATTTTGAACATATATATAGAGAGTATCTCAAGGAGATAGCAGATGTTAGATAAAGACAGGATTTTGAGCAAAATAGATCAACTTAGTTCGTATATTAAGGAACTTAAACAAATATCACCTAAAGATTTTAATGAATATCAAGATATTAAAATTAAACGCAGTTGTGAACGTCT
>CALJEJ010000034.1 GCA_938074745.1 uncultured Endomicrobiia bacterium | reverse complement strand
ATAAATATTTTTATATACCTCAAACGGGTTAATACCATATTTTAATAATTCTGCAGCAGTAATGAAAGTTTTCGCAGTAGTATTAGCCCATTGAAATCGTCCTGTATCTGTGACAATTCCTGTATATAGACATAATGCTATTTCTTTATCAAATTTAATTTTCCAAAAACGTAATATATCAAAAATAAGTTCTGCACAGGCTGAATACTCTTTAAATATTATGTTTATTATACCATTATACTCATAATTTGAACCAAAGTCTGATGTTTGATTGTGATGGTCAATATTTACAATATTTTTTAATTTTGAAATGTCGATTATTCCTCCGGTACGAGAAAATTCATAACTTTCTAATATTATTCCTAAATCATAACTTTTTTCAATTTTGGCACATACTTTAATTTCTTTTATTGAAGGTAAAAACTCAAAACAATCTGGGAACGGCTCTTTCATTACTATATCAACTTTTTTGTTAGGGAAATTTTTCCTTATTGCTAAAAACAATGCTAATGCGCTTCCTATAGTATCTCCGTCGGGCCTGCTATGACCTGTAATAAAAATATCGTTACTATTTTCTACTAAATTAAGAAATTGTTTTGTTAAACTTTTAGGAATTTTCATCTTTTATTTTATCCAATAATGCAAGAACTCTTTGTGTTCTAATTAAATATTTATCGTAGACAAATTCTAACTGTAATGCTTTTTTCAACATAAGTTTATGTGCTAGTTGTGTTCTAAGGAAACCTTTTGCATGGGTAAACATTGTTTCAACTTCATGAACCACATCAGGGTTAAGCGTAGTATAATATATTTTAGCAGATTTAGCATCTTCAGAAATTTCTACTTCAGTGATAGTTACAAAACTACTTCTTGGGTCTTTCATTTCTTGTATTAGTTGAGCGACTGTTTTATGTACTAATTTTTTGAGTCTATCTTTGCGTTTATATGGAAGATTTGTTGTCATAGGTTAATATATTTGTACATCTTTAGAAATCAATTGTATATCTCGTCTACTATCTACATATTGGGTTATAGAATTAACTAAATTTTCAATTTCATTTCTGGTATTACACACAAAAGCAATACCTAACTCACTACGTTGCCATAGTTCAACTTTATGATTATTAATTTCAATAATAGAAATATTGAACTTGTTTTTTAATAAAGTTTTCAATGACATAATTTTACTTCGTTTTTCTTTTAAAGAATTACAACTGGGTAAGTATAACTCGAGAACTAAACTACACAATAACATTTTTATTAAAAAAAGTTATTGTGATAGACTTTGTGTATCTTCAGTAATTATCTGATAACATTCAATGACATCGTTTTCTTTTATGTCAGTAAAATTTTCTAATCCTATTCCACATTCGTATCCTTTTAACACTTCTTTGACATCTTCTTTAAAATGTTTTAATGAACTTATCTTAGTTTCAGCAATTATAACATTATCTCTTAATACGCGGGCTTTTATATTTCTTACAACTTTACCTTCTTCAACAACACATCCTGCTATACGACCTACTTTAGAAATGTTAAAAACTTTTTTAACCAATGCTCTACCAACAACTTCTTCTCGTTGTGGTTTGATTTCCATTTGTTGAAGAATTTTTCTTATATCATCTATAAGTTCATAAATAATTCTATAAGTTCTTATCTCTACAGCTTCCTGTTTTGCAGTTTTTATTGTTTGTGTTGCTGGTCTAACATTAAATCCAACAACTACAGATTTACTTGCTGAAGCGAGTAGAACATCAGTATCGCTAATTTCTCCTATCCCTATATGGACAATCCTAAGTTCAGGCATGTTAGGGTTATTTTTCAACTCTTCAGAAATTTGAGACAACATTTTTTTAATTGCTTCAGCTGAACCCTGAGTATCCGTTTTTATAACTAACGAAACTACTCTTTCTTTAGCAGAAAGAATATCTTCAAAAGAAACTGTTCGTTTTATTTTACTTGCGGCCAACTTTTTTTGTTCTTGTTGTTCTTCAAAAATTTCCTTTGCTACTTTTTCATTTTCAACAACTCTAATTATATCGCCGGCAGTAGGTGCTACAGCAAAACCTAAAATTTCTGCAGGTTCACCAGGAAGTAACTCATTGATTCGTTCACCAGTCCATGAAAACATTGCTCTAACTTTACCATAAGAAGAATTACAGATAAAACTATCCCCTATTTTTAATTTACCTTTTGAACAAATTACTGTAGCAACAGAACCTCGCTTAGGATCAAGTTTTGTTTCAATCACAGTAGATTCTGAAGGTATATCTATTCGTGCTTGTAAATCCATCATCTCTGCAGTAAACAATATTGTATCTAACAATTTATCTATATTGATGTTATTTCGTGCAGAAATTTCTACAAACTCTATTTCTCCACCCCAATCACGAGGTATAAACCCCATTTGTGAAAACTGTTGTTTTACTTTTTGAACATTACATGTTGGTAAATCAATTTTGTTTACAGCAACAATAAAAGGTACATTAGCAAATTTTATATGATCAATTGCTTCCAGAGTTTGTGGCATTACACCTTCATCACCCGCTACAACTAATACAACAATGTCCGTAACTTTTGCTCCTCTTGCTCTTAAACTTGAAAATGCGGCATGGCCCGGAGTGTCTATAAAAGTAATTTCTCCGTGTGATGTTTTCACTTTATATGCGCCAATATGTTGCGTTATTTGTCCAAATTCTGTAGCCACTATATTAGTTTTTCTTATTGTATCTAACAATGTAGTTTTGCCATGGTCCACATGACCCATAACTGTAACTACAGGAATTTTTTTTACCCATACACCTTGAGTTTTTTCAGGTTTAGTTTCAGGTTTTTTTACATAGACTGGTGTATGTGTTGTAGGTATCTGTGATGTAGTAGGTTTACTAACTTCTGGCACAACCACTGGTTCTTCTTTTATAACAGTAGATATTTCTACCTCGTAACCGAAAGAGGAAAACAAAAGTTCAATAGTATCGCTATCTGTAATTTTTTGTGTAGCAGAAACTATCACTCCCAATTTCATTAATTCAGTAATTATTTGAGAAACAGGTTTATTAATTTTCTCAGCAATTTCTTGTGGAGAAATACCATCTTTTAATACAAGTTTTATCTTAGGTATCTTAGGTTTCTCAACAACAGATGTAGTAGGTGTACCAACGGAAGTTTCTTGAACAGTTGGTTGTTGTCTAGGCAGAGTTGTAACTTGTTTGTGTGTGGTAGTTTTTGTTAAGCCCTTTTTGGTAGAGTGTTTTTTAGATGATACTTTTTTTGTTTTTTCTTTTGTTTCTTCTTTCTTTTTCTTTTTAGGCTCGGATACTAACGCATGGTTAGACTTACTTTGTTTTTTTTCTTCTTTCTCAGTAGAAGTTTTTTGTTGTTTTGATTTATCACTTTTCTTCATAATTATTATGTGTTTCTATTTTCTGTTGTGATAGTTCTTGTTGAGATAAATTTTCAGTATCTGACTTAAGTGGTTCTAAGATAATATTCCATCCAGTCAATTCTTTAGCTAAATTAAGATTAATATTATTTTTAACAGCAGAATCGTAAAGTTTTTGCTGTAAATATACTTTTGCAGTTTTTTGTTGTTCATCTACAATTTCCACTTTGTCAGGTTTTATTGGTGATAATGAGAATTCAATAAATTTTGATATTTCACTACAATAAGGTATCAAATCTATTCGTTCTCCTTGAAGTTCATCAATTATAGGTTTTATTCTTGTTCCACGAACACCTACACATGCGCCAACCGGATCTATTTTAGGATTGTTAGACTTTACAACAACTTTTGTTCTATATCCCGCTGCTCTAACTATATTTACAATTTCTACAATACCTTCTTTCACTTCTGGTATTTCTGTTTCAAACAATTTTTTAATAAATTCTTTATCAAACCGAGATACAATTACTGTGATACCATTTTTTGTTTTTTCCACATTTTTTATCAAGACTTTAAGATGTTGCCCTATTTTAAACTTTTCTTTAAACACTTGTTCTCTTTGTGGTAGCAATCCTTCTGCTTTACCTAAATCTACTATTATGGCTTTTCCTTTAATGTTATAAACCGTGGCAGGAACAATTTGACCTATTAAAGATTTGAATTCTTCCATTATATTTTTTCTGCTACTTTCACGAATTTTTTGTAATATAACTCTTTTTGCTGCTTGTGCTGCAATACGTGTAAACGCTTCATTGTCTACCAAAATCTTAATTTCCTCACCAACAGCTACATTAGGTGAAATTTTTTTTGCTTCTTCAATACTTATTTCTACAGCATCATTTTTAACTTTTTCTACCACTTTTTTTATTAAATATGTTTTACTTTCTGCAGTATTAATATCTATCTCAGTGACAATTTTATGTTGAGAACTAAAAAATTTTGTTGCAGCAAAAGTTATTGCATCTTCAATAGACTTTATAACTTCTTCTTTTTTAATTTTATACTGTTGTTCAATTTGTTCTAATGCCGGAAGTATACTACTTTTTACTTCTACCATATAAATTGCTCCTTAATCTCTTTTTATTTCAGTTTACCCATTAATTCTTTTATATCAGGTTCAAGGTTCGCTTTAGCAATTTTTGTTCTATCAATTTCTATTATAGAACCGTTCTCTAACATTAATTTAAGTGTATTATTTTGGAAGTCAACTAATTTACCTAAAAAAATTTTCTGTCCAGCAGTATCAGAAGGTGACAGTTTTATAGGTTCATAAAGTTTCACTTTTATTCTATTATTAATATATCTCATAAAATCTTTCTCTTTTTTCAACTCTCTGTATATCCCAGGAGAAGAAACTTCCAACAGATAATCTTCAGAAATAATATTGTGTTCATCTAAGATCACATTTAAAACAACTGTTACATCTTCACAATCTTTAAGTGTTACACCAGAATTTTTATCAATGTAAATTTTCAAAGTTTTTCCTTCAGAAGTAGGAACATAATCTATATCTACCAGTTCAATCCCTCGAGAATCTAATATCGGGGTAATTATTTCTTCTATTTTTTTTATTAATTCAGTTTTATCCATAAATTTTTTTAATATCAAATTTGTTTCAATAATTCAATTGTAGCTGTAATTTCTTTTACAATATCTTGGTGGGTTACCATTTTTGTTTGTTTTGTTTTTCTAATATAAAGTTCCACATTATCTGGTAAAGTTTTTTTACTTACAGTAATCCTTATTGGACAGCCGATAAGATCGGCATCTTTAAATTTTACTCCGGGACGTTCATCTCGGTCATCAAATAGTACTTCAATATTGTTTTTTGTTAAAATATCATAAATTTTGTCAGTTGTATGTTTTATTTCTTTGTCTTTATAATCTATAGGTAGCAAGTATACACTAAACGGTGCAATCGTAGGATACCAAATAATACCATCTTCATCATAAGATTGTTCAATTGCAGCAGCCACTATCCGTGAAACACCTATACCATAGCAACCCATAACATAAAACTGTTCTTTTCCATTTTCATCTAAAAAAGTAGCGTTCATAGATTTAGAATATTTTGTTCCCAACTTAAAAGTATGTCCAACTTCTATCCCTTTTGAAAATTTTAAACTTTTAGATTTACATTTTGGACACGGATCTGACAAAGTTATGTTACGCAAATCTTCAATTATATCCGGACTAAAATCGCGATAAATATTGATATTTTTAATATGAAAATCTTTTTTGTTAGCTCCAGAAATTCCGTTTACTATATATTCTACCGAACGGTCTGCAACAAGAAAGTATTTATTAACTACAGAGATATTAACAACAGCCAAATTTATTGGGCCTAAAAATCCTACCGGAACGTTGAAAATTTGTTCTACAAGGTTGTTATCAGCCAATATTATATTGTGAACACCAAGTTTTTCTTTTAACTTTGTTTCGTTAATTTCATAATCTCCACGAACTAAAACAACATAAACATTATGTACATTTTTATTTTCAGGTAAAGGTTCTACATATACTAATGTTTTTATAAACTTTTCCGGTGGCTCATTTAGAAACAAAGATACTTCTTCTACTGTTTTTTTATTTGGTGTATAAACTTCTTCTAAAGGAAGTTTTTCAGGTTGAATGTTTTGAGAAATTTCGTAACTACATTCTGCTTTTTCTATGTTTGCAGCGTAATTACAATAGGAACAGTATACTATAGTTTCTTCACCAGCAATTTCAGGAATATTCTTTGATTGAGAACTATTAGCAGTGTTGTTGGTTCTTACTACCATAAACTCGTGTGAAAACTTACCTCCAATAGGGCCTGTTGTTGCTTCTACTATCAAAAATTTCAATCCACAACGTTTAAATATCTTGCTATACGCATCAACCACTTTAGTATAATATTCTTCAGCATCAGTTTCATCTTTATGAAACGAATATGCGTCTTTCATATAAAATTCTTTTGCACGGATAACGCCAAACCGAGGACGAATCTCATCACGGAACTTTGTTCCAAACTGATAAAACATCACTGGTAATTGTCTATACGAACGTAACTCGTTACGAACAAGCGAAGTGATAATTTCTTCTGCTGTAGGAGAAAGACAAAATTCTGCTCCTTTTCTGTCTTTTAAACGAAACAATTCGTCACCATAAACATACCACCGACCTGTTTCCACCCATGGTTCCTTGGGTAACAAATGTGGCAACCACACTTCCAACCCGCCTATTTTGTCCATTTCTTCACGGATAATTTGTTCCACTTTTTTTAACACACGTAATCCTAACGGTAACCATTCATAAATCCCGCTGGAAAGTTTTCGTATCATACCTGCACGAAACATAAGTTTGGCTGATACAGTATCACAATCTGACGGTGCTTGTCTTAATGTTGGTAGATAAAATTTTGTCAATCTCATTGTTTTTTCCTTTATTGCATAAATAATAGATACACAACATACCAAAAATTTGTTCTAAAAGTCAAGGTTGAAATAAAAGTTAAGTCAGGACAATCTATATATTACACTTTTTGTAGCCAGTTAATTGGTGGTTAACTACCTCAGGGTTATACGTAAAACTTCTACTATAAAAACATCTCAAATAAGTCTACTTCGTCTATTTTGAAATGTTGCATTCAACAATTTTTGTTCTACCATAGAAATTTTTATGGTGTATAGACAAAATTTAAGTATACCAACAATGTCTAATCTTTGTAATCAAAGGATAGTATATGTTTAGGAGAGATTTTTTATTGCCTATTTGCAATCAAAACATAAATATTTCTTTATTGCTTAACGAAACTGATAAGAATAATCAAGAAAGATAAAAATGTAAATCCTATAACTAAATAATATTATTTCTTTATCAAAAACCATTTGTCTACCTCTAATTATGAAATCCAGATTACAATAAATTCATACCAAATATATATGTTTTGTCAACAACTCATTTGGAAAAATTTTATAATTTATAACTTATAACTGAAGGGAATTTTATATCCGTATTAAAACCGATAGACAATGAGTTAGCCCGAAGTTGTCATAGAATTTGTATTGTTGAATTTTTTTATAACTTTTTTTATTGGTTATAGAGGACAAACTCGAGAAAAACGATATATGAAAACATTACCTCACGAAAAGGGGCATACCGTTCATCGTCCCATTTTATTTTATACTCTTTAATTTCAGCCAATCTTTGGTAAATTTTTTCTTTATAAATATCGTCGGAAGGAAGTTCGTCAGACCGTCCATACCCAGGATGGTCGTTTAAACAAGTTTTTATATTTAAAAGTTTCAACTGTTGCAAAAACTTTTGTGGTTGAGGGAAAAATTCTTTATTCCACTCGTACCCGTTCCAACCATGTTTACGCCAGTCAGTGTCTATAACGAATACATCAATAGGTATGTTTAAGTTTCTTATTTTCTTTATAACTTCCAGAATTTCTTTATCAGTAAACTTATACCATCGTGAATACCAGTACCCGAAAACCCACCGCGGAACTAACGGAACCTGACCAAAAAGTAAAACAAAATCTTTAAACGCTTGTTTATAATTTTTCCCGTAGGCAAAAATATACCAATCTTGGAACCGCCATTCAGTCCTACGTTTTAGCCAATTTTTTTGTTTATCCCACAGAAATTCGCAAATGTTCCTATACACAAAAATTCCGTTCGGCGAGATTAACCCGTCAGTAAAATTTTCGTAAAACTTTCCTGCAGGATATTTGTAAAGGTCAAGCATTGCACCACCAAGGTTCTGTTCATCTTTTACTCCGGGCCGCCAAAGAAACTTTTCTTTTTTCACATTTTCTTTTACCACAATTTCAAAGTTTCCTATATCTAACATTCTTCTGTTAGGTTTCAGTGTGAGAACAAAATTTTCCGTTTCAAGGATAAAAATTTCTTTATCTTGTACAATTTCGTGTTGAGCAACTGAGAAAGAACCTATTTGTGGTTCCACAGGTATCGGGAAATCTTCGTCAAACACGCCAGAAACAGAAAACTCTACTCGTACAAGTGTACTAGAGAACAAAGTTATTCTATAATTGTCTTCTACTACATACTGTGGAAGGACAAAGTTAGTTTTTACAATTTTCATAACTCTTGTTCAAACTTATAAATTCCCAACAACCCGCCCCAAGTGTAAAATGGACAACTTCGTGCATACATACCATCCTGCGGTTCACCTATACCAGTTGACGCACTTATATTTTCGTGTATATGCCCGTGCCGTTGCCATTCAGTATAAAGAAGTTCAAACGATTTTTCACCCAATTGTTCCGCTAAACAAATGTCATAATTTTTTAACCCTTCGTAGACAATAAAATTAATTGGTGCCCAAACACGACCACACCAAGTGTAAGAACCGTTATTCTCCATAGGTGACCAAGAAAATGTTGTTGTTTCAACAGAGGTTGAATAAACAACTGTCCCGAACTTTTCCTCAGTAGAAATTTTTATTGTATAAGTAACACCAGTTTCATCCTGTGCTTCAGTCCAGTAAAATTTTATCGGTTTTGTATAAACCGTAGAATTTTTTTGTGGATAAACTATTGCAGGGACTGTCGGTGGAACACTGTCAACAATAACCATCGTTTGGTTAGATGTAACGAACTTATCTATACCACCTGTATATTCAATTATCACATCACCGTGGGACAATTCAGTATTTTGTAGTCCAGTTTTACCACCGTTGTAAACATATTGTCTCTTTCTTTTTTACTTTTTGTCTTCCAGCTATTACCTACTTACTAGCAGTTTTTGTTTCACCACAATAAATATTCAACCCGCAGGCAACACGTCTTGTTGAAAAATTTGATATCCGAACTTTTAAGTATCCTTTTTCCGTCAAACGTTTAATGAACCACTGTGCTGTAGATAAACTTTTGAAATTGAAATATTTACAAATTTCGCGCAGGGTAGGTGGAAAACCACGTTGTTGTATACTTTTTTTAATAAAATCAATAACTTCTTTTTGTCTTTTTGTAAGATCACCATACTCGTACATTTGTACTAGAGAATGTGACATACCACAACTTTGGCCTATTACTAATCTTACTGGAAGAACTTCTCTTATTCGTTGAGAAGAACGCTGTTCTATCAGTTCAATAAGTTTTTCACAGGCAATTTTTCCCATATCGTATACATTATATTCTACTGTAGTCAACGTTGGTTCAATTACAGAAGAAATTTTTATGTTATCCATACCAACTATAGCGATATCGTCGGGAACTTTTAACCCCGAATCTTTAACTGCTAAAATTGCGCCTAATGCCATAAGGTCGTTACCTGCAAAAACTGCCGTAGGACGTTCGTTCTTTGGTAAAGACAAAAGTTTTTTCATAGCAATATATCCTGTTGATTGGTCAAAATTGGCTTTTATGACAAGTTTTTTGCAAAATTTAATCTCGTTTTCTTTAAGTGCTTTTTTATATCCGAGATATCTAAGTTTTGCACTTAACACGTGGAACGGTCCTGTAATAATTGCAATTTTTTTATGTCCGTGTTGGATTAAATGTTTTGTTGCGAGATATCCACCGGTAATATTGTCGCTAATAACATAATTTAAATCTGGGTTCCTGTTGGGAAAATACGAACCTACAAGAATAAAAGGAAAATTCTCTTTCTGCAGATCTATAAGATATGTATCTTTTAATGTTGACCCTACATACAACATACCGTCAATTGCACGTTCTTTAAATAATTGCAAATACCGTTTGTGAAGACAGAACTCGTATGTAGCAACTTCAAGCAACAATTTGTAGCCATTTTTTGTTGCAATATCATAGATGCCGCTTATTGTTTCGCCAAAAAATGGGTCAGAAAATATGTGAGATATTTGTGGTAAGACAACACAAAGTGTTTTTGTAGAATTTGTAGACAACACTCGTGCAGCAAAGTTTGGAGTATATCCTGTTTGTTTTATAACTTTTAATACTTTTTGTTTTGTTTTATACGAGATTCGTGGATTGTTTGAAAGAACTAAAGATACAGTCGCAGTAGATAAATTACACATTTTTGCAATATCACTTAACTTGATATTTTTATCTAAATTATTTTTTTCAGACATATTCTTTACTTAACGAACAACTTTTCAAGTTTAAATTTACAAATTACCAGCCAGATTTGTCAATAGGTAGGAAAAAATTAGTTAAACGGTTAACTTCGACGAAGTTAAATTAAATATCTATTTCTTAAAAAACTAACATTTTTATTTTATAACGAGGGATGTTTTCTAATAGATAATTATACCAGCGTAACCTACAACAGTGTCATAATCGCCGCTTATATCGCCACTGGTGAGATATTTTACAAGTTTTGCTTCTTTTGCACCGAGAAGTTTACTTGAAACAAGAACCGAAACTGTTCCAAAAACACCACACATACTTATTCCGTAGGAAATTACTGTATTAAAAAGTCCTTTGTCAGAAAGAAGAACTATTTGTTCAATAGCCATAGAATCAAGTTTTTTTGCGTAACTGTGTGGTTCGTAATGTGTCATATCTGTAGATGAGATAAGAACCACTTTTTGAAGAGGGTAAAGTTTTTTATACTCTTTTACTGCATTAGCAATACTTATACCTATATCTTTACAAGAATGGTAATCTTCAATCTTTAATACGAGTGGCACTATAGTGATTTCTTTCTCATATTCTTTAGCCAGATATTGTAAAAATGGCAGTTGCACTTCTAAACAATGTTCTTTTAAATGTGCAGTTTTATCCTTTTCAACAAATTCAGAATATTTAACAATTAAATCCACAAGTTCAGAATTAACTTTTGTTTTTCCGAAAGGTGTTTCCCAATATCCTTCGGGATATATAGCAGAATTTTTCCCCATACCGGTATGGTTAGGCCCTACTAATACATACACATCAGCAGGTTTTATTTTTGAATATACTTCTGCTGCCACTTTACCGGAATACATCCAGCCAGCATGTGGACAGATACAACTTATTACATCAACTTTTTTTTCTTCTTCTATTGGGATGAAATATTTTTTTACTTCTTCAATTTTATTCGGATACCAAGAACCTGCAAACTGTGCTTTTCTAATCATTTATTTTTTCTCCTATTTTAAAAAAATGTTTTAAAATAAATACAAATTTTGTGTTTCTTAATTCAATATTAATATTTGCATTTGAGATATTAAATTTTGTATTTTTGTAAAAATTAAAAAATTTTTTAATAGGAAGATATTGAACATGAGCATTTATCCTGAAGAATTTGATGTTATAGTTGTAGGTGGTGGGCATGCAGGATGTGAAGCTGCGTTATCTACTTCACGCATGGGATGTAAAACATTGTTATTAACAATGAATTTAGACACAATAGGACAGATGTCTTGTAACCCAGCAATTGGTGGAATAGCAAAAGGACAAATGGTTCGTGAGATAGACGCTCTTGGTGGTGTAATGGGTAAAATTGCAGACAAGTCTGCAATACAATACCGGTGTTTAAACCGTTCCAAAGGTCCTGCTGTATGGTCGCCAAGAGCACAGTGTGATAGAACTTTTTACAAAATATTTATGAAACAACTTATTGAGAACCAAAAAAATTTAGTTGTACAACAACAAGAAGTAACGAGGATTCTTGTAGGTGATAATTCTGTCTGTGGAGTAGAAACAAAAACAGGAATAGTTTATAAATCAAAAATTGTGATTTTGACCACAGGAACATTTCTTAACGGGTTGATACATATAGGTTTAAAAAATTTCCCTGGTGGACGGTATAGTGAAGCACCTTCTGTAGGAATTACTGAATCGTTAAAATCGTTAGGGTTTGAAGTTGGAAGGTTAAAAACAGGCACTCCACCAAGAATAAATTCACAAACTGTTGATTATACAAAATTAGAAATACAGTATGGCGATGAAGAACCCATATTTTTTTCCCACTCTAAGTTCCCACAAGACAGTTTGTTAACCACAGTTCTTCAAGGAAAACAGTTACCTTGTTGGATAACTTACACTAACGAAACTACACATAAAATTATCTTAGACAATCTTGACCGTTCTCCATTGTATACCGGAGTAATAAAAGGTATAGGTCCACGATATTGCCCGTCAATAGAAGATAAAGTTGTAAAGTTCAAAGATAAACCACGACACCAAGTGTTTTTAGAACCTGAAGGTGTGTATACTCAAGAAATTTACTGTAACGGAATTTCAACAAGTTTACCACAAGATGTACAAGAAAAAATTGTAAAATCCTTACCCGGCTGTGAACATGCACAAATTGTACGTTATGGGTACGCAGTAGAATACGATTTCTGTCAACCTACACAATTATATCATACTTTGGAAACAAAACTTGTAGAAGGGTTGTATTTTGCTGGACAAATAAACGGTACAACAGGATATGAAGAAGCAGCAGCACAAGGTTTAATTGCAGGAATAAACGCTGTATTAAAACTTCGTAAAGAAGAACCGTTTATTTTACGTCGTGACGAAGCATACATTGGTGTTCTTATAGACGACCTTGTTACGAAAGGTGTTCTTGACCCGTATAGAATGTTCACTTCAAGAGCAGAGTTTCGTTTACTTTTACGAACAGACAATGCAGACCTACGATTGATGGATTACGGTTACAAGTTTGGATTAATAAATGAAACTCAATATAGAGAATTTTGTAAGTATCGTGATAAATTAACAAATTTTATTTCTTTTTTAGAAATAAATAAACCTTTTAATACCAACACTACGTTTGCTACAATTTTACGTCAAGGAGAAAAAATAGAAAATTTAATTACAGAAATAAAATCTCAATATTCAGTTGATTTAGAACAAAAAAACACTTATTGGGATGAACAAAAATTAGCTAAAGAAGCAGAAATACAAATAAAATATTCAGGATATATCCAACGGCAACTTAAAGAAGTAGAAAAACTAAAAAAATTAGAAAAGAAAAAAATTCCTGAAGATATTGATTATACTAAAATTCCTGGGTTGTTAAAAGAAGCACAAATAAAACTTGCACAAATAAAACCAAAAACTATAGGTCAAGCAATGCGTATTTCCGGTGTTACTCCGTCAGATATTGCTATTCTTATGGTATATATAAAACACCTGCAGGAAAAAAAAGTTTAAGTTTATTGAAATTTTTTGAAATAAATTTATATAATTTTTTATGCGTGTTAAAAATTTTTATGTTGGTAGTGAAGTTACAACATTAATAACAATTTTCAGTTTTGTTACTATAATATTAATTTCTTTTGCAGGATATTTAACAGGAAGTTCTCTGGGACTACACATTTTCTATTTAATCCCGATAACGTTATCAAGTTGGATTTTAGGCAAATTTTATGGATGGGTTATTTCAACATTTTCATCAGTATGTTGGTTATTAAGTGAAGTTTTGCTTCATAAATATAAAATATTTTCTTTAACCTCTTTTTTACTTTTTTTATTACTAACTATATTATCTTTTATCTATCCAAGCAGAATTGCAAAAAATGTTGAACACAGAAAAAAAACTTGCACGTTGTGACCCTTTGACAATGGTAGCGAACAGACGCGCTTTTTTTGAATTTGCAGAAAACGAGATCCGACGAGCACAAAGGTACCACCGTGTTTTTACTATTGCATATATAGACCTTGACAATTTTAAATATGTAAACGACACTTTTGGCCATAATGCTGGAGATGAAGTTTTGCGAATAGTAAGTAAGGTATTACAAAACAACTTAAGAGAAGTAGACTTTGTAGCTCGTCTGTCAGGTGACGAATTTGCTATTATTTTACCTGAGACACGACCTCAAGAAGCAAAAATTGCTATTTTAAGAATTCATAAACTGTTACTTTATGCAATGCAAAAAAAAGAGTATCCTGTAACATTCAGTATAGGCACGGTCACATTTTCAGTCCCACCAAAAAATCCTGATGTTATGATAAAAATAGCAGACGAAGTTATGTATTCAGTAAAAAGAAGTGGTAAAAACAGTGTTGAGTTTGCAGTATATACTGGCGAAAACAACTTGACTTTGTTTGAAAAATTTTGAATAATATATTATTGTTAGCACTACTAAAAGAATTCTCTAAATTATTTCAAGAAAGGAGGGGAGTATGAAACAGAATGTTTTAATAGTTGGTGCAGGCGGTGTTGCACATGTTGCTGCACACAAGTGTGCACAAAATAACGATATATTAGGAAATATTTGTATTGCATCACGAACACTAAGTAAATGCGAAAGAATTATAGAAAGTATTCATAGAAAAAATAGTCTTAAAGATAAAACCAAAAAACTTTTTGCACGACAAATTGATGCAAAGAATATCCCAGAAATGGTTAAACTTATAAAAGAAACTGAATCACAGATTGTTATCAACCTTGGTACTGCATATATAAACATGTCGGTATTAGAAGCATGTATTCAAGCAGGTGTTGCATACATGGATACTGCAATACATGAAGAACCGGACAAAGTTTGTGAAGATCCGCCATGGTATGGTAACTACGAATGGAAACGGAAAGATAGGTGTACACAAAACGGTATTACTGCTATACTTGGTTGTGGTTTTGACCCTGGTGTAGTAAATGCGTATGTTGCGTATGCAGTAAAACATATTTTTGACAGTATTGACACAATTGACATCCTTGATGTAAACGCTGGGAATCACGGGAAATATTTTGCTACAAACTTTGACCCAGAAATAAATCTTAGAGAGTTTACTAAAGTATGGACTTGGATTGATAGAAAATGGGTACAAGAAAAAGTACATGCGATAAAACGAGAATTTGACTTTCCTGTGGTGGGTAAACAAACTGTGTATCTTACAGGACATGATGAACTTCATTCGTTATCAAAAAACATTGATGCTAACAGTATTCGTTTTTGGATGGGTTTCAGTGACCATTACATAAATGTCTTCAATGTGTTAACAAACCTTGGACTTACTTCTGTAAAACCTGTAAAAACTGCTGAAGGTGTTGAAGTTGTTCCATTAAAGGTATTGAAAGCGGTACTACCTGACCCATTATCTTTAGCGCCAAACTATACTGGTAAAACCTGTATTGGCTGCTTGATCAAAGGTAAAAAAGATGGTAAAGATAAAGAAGTGTTCATTTACAACATTTGTGACCATCAAGAGTGTTATAAAGAAGTAGAATCGCAAGCAGTTTGTTACACTGCAGGTGTTCCACCGGCAATGGCTGCCATACTTATAGCAAAAGGTATCTGGGATGTAAAAACCATGGTTAATGTGGAAGAGTTAGACCCTGACCCGTTTATTGAATTATTAAATCAAAACGGGTTACCTACAGAAATTAAAGAAATGCCAATTGGTACCGCAGCTATTTTTGATTGTAGAGAAGAAATACGGCGTAGAAAAGAGTTAGGGTTGTCATAAACTAAATATTTAAGTTGTTTGGCTGGATTATACATACGGCAACTGCGTAATTTTTTGTATGAGATAAGGAAACTTCTAATTTTATTTTAGGGATTTTTTTATCTTTGATTTCAATTTCAGGTTTACCATTGGCTAAATTTTTTACCACAATATCTTTTAGTTTTATTTTATATTTCCCACACAACGCTTTCCAGACTGCTTCTTTTGCAGCAAACCGTGCAGAATAATGTTGTTCTTTATTTTTTTTGTTTTCACAATATAAAATTTCTTCTTCGGCAAACACACGTAATAAAAATTTTTTATTCTGGATAAGTTTTTTTATCCGTTTCGTTTCTACTATATCTATTCCAATCATTGTTTTAGCAGTTTTTATAGTTTTTTGTCTATTCTACTGTGACACTTTTTGCAAGGTTTCTTGGTTGGTCAATTTCACGGTTCAACAAATCTGCAATATAATAGGCTAAAAGTTGTAGTGGCACAACATTAAGTATCGGCGAGACAAATTCGTCTGTTTCAGGTAAAACAAGTTTATAATCAATACTTTTTGACTCTACACCGTAATTTGTCAAAGCAATAACTTTTGCTTCACGAGATTTTACTTCTTCAAGGTTAGAAAAAACTTTTTGTAACAGTGAACCTTTTGTTGCAATAATTACCACAGGCATCTCTTTATCTATTAATGCAATAGGACCGTGTTTCATTTCGCCTGCAGGATAACCTTCTGCATGAATATACGAAATTTCTTTAAGTTTCAGTGCACCTTCAAGTGCTATTGGATAGTTAATCCCACGAGCAAGATATAAAAAGTCGTGTTTTGTATAGAACATCTTGGCTAATTGTTTTATGTATGAAGTGTCAGAAAGAATTTGTTCTATATAAGTTGGAACTTTATAGATAGAATTTAGTAGTTCAATATATCTTTTTTGTGATATTGTTTGTTTAATTTTTGCAAGGTATAAACCAAAAATATACAAACACACAAGTTGTCCTGTGAACGCTTTTGTAGAAGCCACCCCTATTTCAGGACCACAACGAATATATATTGTTGAATCTGCTTCACGGAATAATGACGAACCTATTACATTACATACACCTAAAGTAGGAAGTTTATATTGTTTTACAATTCTTAACGATGCCAAAGTATCAGCAGTCTCACCTGATTGAGAAATAAAGATAACTAAAGTATTTTTCTGTAAAATACACTCTCTATATCTGAACTCTGAACCGACATCCGTCTCTACAGGAATTTTTAACACATGTTCAAAAAAATATTTGCATACTAACGCTGCATGGTAAGAAGTTCCACAACCTATAATTAAAATTTTTTGTATATTTTTTAACAATTTTTTAGTAAACTTTATCTCTTCTGAAAAAACTATCTCTTCTGAAAACACACGTGCTGTAATATTTTCTCGTAATACTTGTGGTTGTTCGTATATTTCTTTTAACATAAAATGTTTGAACCCAGATTTTTCTATCATTTGTGGAGTCCAGTTCACTATATTTACACTACGTTGCTGTAATTTTTCAGAGTTTAAATTATAAATTTTTATCTCAGTATTAGAAATCTCGCCATAATCATAGTTTTCTAAAAATATAAATTTATTGGTATATCCGAGCATAGATATTACATCAGAAGCAATAAAAGTTTCATCTTCGCCAATACCTATTATTAACGGCGAATCTTTCCTTGCAAAAAACAATTTTTGTGGTTCCAACCGTGAGATTAATACTATTGCGTATGAACCTTCTAGGAGTTTTATAGTATTTTTTATAGCCTCTAACATATTCCCGTTATAATTTTTTTCAATTAAATGAACTACAACTTCAGTATCTGTTTCTGAAGAAAATTTATGGTGTTGAAGTTTGGATTTTAATTCAAGAAAATTTTCTATTATTCCATTGTGAACAATTACAAAATTTCTGTTACAGTCAATATGTGGATGTGCATTTTCTTCTGAAGGTTTACCATGAGTAGCCCATCGTGTGTGTCCTATACCTAAGGAATATCCATTAGAAGATTCTTGATGGGATATTAAACTTGTAGGTAGTGAGGATTCTAATTTAGATATTTTTCCTGTTGCACGATAACGTAAAATTTTGTTTTCTTTTAATATAGCGATACCGCTTGAATCATAGCCACGATACTCAAGATGTTTTAACCCTGAAATTAAAACTTCTATTATGTTTCTTTTTCCAATATATCCTATTATTCCACACATATTATACTTTTATCAATCTAAGCATTTCTTTTATTGCATTTTCTAACCCAACAAATACTGCACGTGAAACAATGGAAAATCCTATATTCAACGTGTTCATTCCTGGGATTTCTGCAATATATTTTGTATTTGAATAATCCAACCCATGTCCTGCGTTAAGAATTAAACCTTGTTGTAAAACAATTTCACTAACTTTTTTTATTCGGTCAAGTTCAAGATAAAACTTTTTTGTTCCAACTTTACATAAAGAATATCTTCCTGTATGAAGTTCTACAGCATCAACTCCAAGTTGTTTTGCTAATTTTACAGACTTTTCTTCAGGTTCTATAAATAAACTCACTACGATACCTCTTTTTTTCAACCTCGGGATAACTTTTTTTAATCTGTTAAAATTTTTTTCAACATCAAGTCCGCCTTCAGTAGTAAGTTCTCTTCTTCTTTCAGGCACTATACAAACCTCGTTCGGAATAACTTTTTCTGCAAAACAAACTATTTTTTCGTTCAACGACATCTCAAGGTTTAAAGGTATCTTAAGAATTTTTTTCAATTCAATAACATCTTCATCTTGGATATGTCTTCTGTCTTCTCTTAAATGTACGGTAACTTGGTGTGCTCCACAAGATTGGACAATTTTTGCTGCTTCAATAACAGAAGGGTAACCAACTTTTCTTTGTTGTCTTAATGTTGCTATGTGGTCAATATTAACTCCTAACTTTGGCATACTGTTTAACCCTCAATTGTTTTTGTTGACTTTACACCATTCAATATAATGTTTTTCAATAATTTTTACAACTTTTTTAACCTGTGATTCGGTTTTACCTTCTACCATTATTCGTAATACGGGTTCTGTACCTGAATAACGTAAAAAAATTCTTCCTTGTAAACTTTTTTCTAATTTGCTGATAAATTTTTTAGGGAAAACATCTTCAATTGGCGGTTTAAAATGTGTTTTTACATTATGGATTATTTGAGGATACTTTTTAAAAATATTAAATAATGTATAAAGTTTTTTGTTATTAGCCAACAAAATTTTTAAAATTTCTAACGATGTTAATATTCCATCACCTGTTGGCAAGTAGTGAGGTATGATAATATGTCCTGCTTGTTCTCCACCTAGTGAAGCGTCGTATTTTCTTATATATTCGTAAACATATTTATCTCCTACAGGAGAAAGTATGGTTTTTATATTTTTTGACCATAAATATTTCAATAAACCAAGATTTGACATTACTGTTGGAATTACTAAAGAAGATTTTAACATTTTGTTCTTTTTATATTCTGTAGCCAGAAGACCTAAGATATA
>CALJEJ010000033.1 GCA_938074745.1 uncultured Endomicrobiia bacterium | reverse complement strand
ATTTTTTCATAACCTTTATACTTTAACGCTGCAGTAAACAATTGGTCTGCAGTAGAAACTGTCAGCGGCATAGAAAGCTGTCTTGATAGCTCAGCTATATGAATACTTTGCAAAAAACCTTCTTTGTTTGAATTGTCAAATCCAATCTTTTTATTATCGTTCATTTCAAGACTATAGAAATAACTATCACTATGTAATAAACCTATATTTTCAGTTGCAAGGGTTTTTTTTATTCTCTCATACATTGCATTAACTGATGTTCTAACAGGTAAAGTATAAAATCCTTTATTATCACCGAGCCAGGTTAAAGCAAACTCTGTTTTTCCAATTCCAGTTGAAGCAACTAAAACTAAATTTTTATCTCTTAAATGAATTGCTTCTTTTTGCCAGATTTCATTCTCTGATATATTTTTATTTTTTAGATATGAGAATACAAAATCTTCTGTGTTTTTAATTCTATTCTCTTCTACTGGGAGATGTGCTGAAGCAGAATGGTCTAAACGATGAAGTAAACCTTTTAAAATTAAATATAATATATAAATTTCTCCGTCTTCACGACTAATTCTCGGTTCTAGCATTTTACTATATCCAGGAGTTAATTTTTCTGGTATTTTAATATTTAAAGATTCCATATCTTTAAGTTTATTTAAATTGTTCTGTAAATCATTTTTTATAACTGTGACTATTTTATTCCAATCTCTTTTAATTATTATTATTTCTCTTTCTTTATCGTGATGGTAGGCAATTACTTGATAAATTACTCTTTTAACATCTTCTTCCATATCCCTAACAACATCTTTTATAAATGCAGGAGATAATAAATTATGTGGTACTTCTTCTATATCCTTAGGAACTGCTAAAAGTTGCTCTTTTAATTCTTTTCTAATTGCATTTTGAAAACAAGTGTGTATTTTGCCTAAATCATGATATTTGACAACTAATTCCAATAAATCCCAGAAGTTATTCTTAAATCTCTCAGGAATTTTTTCTTCAATTTCACTCTTATATTTACTTCTTAAATTATCAAGTTCAGTTAGGAGGTTTTGAGTATGTGTTTTAAGATCTTCTATTGGTTTTGATTTTGCATACACCACCATACTATATCACCCTCTTCATCCTTTTCGAGCTTTATTTCTTCTTCAATTCTATCTTTTTCAACATAAATATAATCTTGCCAAACAAAATTTCTTACACGCATAGTTTTTCTGCCAATTTTTATTTCTTCAATCTTACCAAAAGTAGAAAGTTTATAATGGATACCATTCAATCTCAATTTTCTTGCAGTGTCAATTCTTATATAAACAGGATTTTTAATTTCTTCATAATCAATCTCTATTTCTTCAATATTTATTTTCTTTACTTCTTTAATTAAAACTAAATCTTCTGCTCTGCCAAGATAAGGATAGTAAGGTGGATCTTTTAATGCAGCTTCTATTTTTTCTAACAAAGTGTGCTCAGTTTTTAAATGAATAATGAGATAGACGTTATTCAAAGCATTCACAATGACAGGATATTTTTCTTTCTTTTCACCTTTTATATACCATTGATAATCTCTTAAAATTGCATCGTAAGTCCCTTGAATACTTAGATCTATAGGAATATCTCCTTCTCTAATTTTAGTATCTAAACCAATCATATTTTGTAAAAATCCTAAAACTGTAGATGGTGCTGGTAAAGGATAGGTTTCAATTATTTCCATTGTTAATGGATTTCTATAAACTGCAGTTTCTTGGAATAACTTAATTTTGAGAACTTGATTGTTCATTGGTTTTTACTCCGAAGACTTCTTCTATTTCTGTTTTCAATTTATCTATTATCTCTTCTGGTGTTCCAACAACATTATTATTACCATTCAATAGGCCTTTTATTTCATCTTCATTTGAGAAAAATCCGCTTCTTATACCTATCCTTGTGTTATCCTTAACAGTTGAGTTTACTATTTTTTCATTATTTTTATATTCATATTTTAAATCTAATATTTCCTTTATTGGTTCTTTACAAATCTTTGGCTTATTTTTATCCCATTCAATTTTAACAGCATTTAGAAAGAAAGGATTTTTAATTTCATATAACCCACCAATTAGAAACAGTGGTTTTAAATCTTCCCTTCTTCCTCTTATATCACGATAAAGAGTTTTAACAACTTCAAGAAATTCATTAATTCTTTTTGCTTTTTCAGTAGCATCGATCTCTATATTTTTATCTTTAAGTGTTTCATTCCACTTTTCAGTTCCAATTCTGTCTAGGTCAATAGTAATGGTATATTTATATAAACTTCTATGTTGTTCAATATTAGCAATATTAGGGTCAACTTTTGCTCTATCAGCGAGCCATTTGTTGGTAAGAAATTCTATATCATTCCAAAACGGTTCTAAAGAAATAGCAGGTGTTAATCTTACAACTGCAGTTCTTGTTTCACTTCTTTGTTTTTGTTCTGTTTTCATGTATCCGAACAAATCAATTTCTTCACAATCCTTAATGGTGTTGTCCTGTGTAAATTGCACAACTTTTTCTTTTGATTTTTCTTGTTGTGTTTTGTTTTCTTCTTGTGAAGATGTAGACACTTCACCTAATCTCCATCCAAATTGTTCAGTGCCTTGTTTAACTATACTATATCTTAAAGATTGTCTTGATGCAAAAGTATAGATATCTCCACTACCTCTTCTTAGTTTTTTTAAGGTTGACAGATTACCAAAACCTTCATCGTAATTTAACGACTGTGCTTCAAAAATAATTGTTAATGTGAGTCCTTTTTTATTCATTTTCGTTACCTCCTTGTTGGTTTTGAATTTGTGTAGAATCTCCAGTTTCTTTATGCAGAAAACCGGATATAAAAGCACAAGCTTTGGCTTCAAAATCAACGATGTCCTTAGGATTTAATAAACCTAATATATTTTCAGGTATAGGTTTTTTAGAATTTATATAGAGTTTCATCACATCTTGATAAAATTCCACATATTTACCTGCTCTTATAAGAGATAGAAGTTTGTAAGAGTAACGAATTCTCTTTTTAAAATCTTCTTCTGGGTCTTCTTCTAATTTTAATTTTTTACCTTCGTCTAAAAATTTTTTTAAAATTCCATAAACAGTTTCTGTTTCCATGGTATCACCTCCTTTGTATTTAAGATTTATTATTTTCTTTATATTTTGGACAATAGAAAGATAAAAACTATTAATAGGAGAATGAAAAGATGCATTATTTTCTTTAATATCGTCAATATATCTTCTTAAGTTTAAATAAGCAAGAAAATAAACGTTATCGTCTGATAAAAGTCTTCTTATTGTTTCTTTCTTCAAACTAACTCTAATTTCTTGATTTCCTCTTTTTTGTATCAATAACTTTCCCTTTAGCTTTTTTAACAATGATATGACAATATCTTCTGTGAACAATTCTGCGAGATCTTTACCAATGTGAAAATATCTAAAAATTTGTTCTTCAACTTTAGTACCTTTCTTTGGTTTTATCTCTATAAAAAGTATATTTTGCAAAACCCACCAACTTTTTTTCTTTTTTTCATTTAATATCAAATCATCAAGTACTTCCTCATAGATTGAATCTTTAGTATTCAATTTTGATAATTGGTAAAATTTCTTAAGTTTTTCATTTTCTTGATACAATAATTCTAAAGATGGCATATTTACAAAAATGTATTCTGGTATATCAAATTCATCGCGGAAACTAGGTGGTATTTCAGTAAATCCAGCAAAAGAACACAATAATATCAACTCGCAAATAGGACATATGAAAAGGTCACATTCTAAATTAAGAAAAAAATTTGAAAATTCATTTGGACTTGCGCCTGTAATAGAAAATAACTCTTTGCCAAACACTTTTTTGGTTTTTATATTTATATAGATTTGATTGCAGAATCTACATAAAATTTCATTATTTGGATTACTGTTTTTAAGAATTGATTGAGCAGGTTTTATATAAGTTTCTTTAAATCCTTGCAACCGATTTCCCTTAAAAGATGGATTGCCAACAACTGCCTTGTTATGATAAAAACGAGTTAAGAATGTATAAAGAAAATTAAATTCTGATATATTATCTATAATACTTTTTTGTTTTTTGCCTTTTTTTATTTCTAAATTTTTTTTAATTTGATTATATAAACTATTAGCAATTTCATCATTGAAATTTTCGTGCACTTCTTTATAAAATTCCTTTAAAAATTTATCCAAGAGGTCTTTCACAGAAGTTTTAAAATTTGTAATAGTTGTTGGCTTGATTAATTTACAAAGTTCATTTAAATATTTTGTACTTAAATTATATTTAATTTCTTGTAATAACTTTTGCTGTTTCTGTAAGTTTTCTCTATCTTTTTCTTTTCTTTTGCCTATTTTTGCCTTTTCAAATATGGAGTTTAATGGATTAAAACAATATTTCACAATATACTTTGCGTAGGCATATTCAAAATTATCCAATATATCAGGAGTAATTTCTATACATTCATCTTTTAACACTTTTTTAATCTCTACTCCCTTCTCTTCTAAAATCCTTAAAAGACCTACAATACCAGCATTATATAACCAGTTGCCTAACTTTATTTTCATTAACAATCACCTCTTATTTGTGTTATCAATTTTAGCATTCCAAAACCTTGATTTCTTCTTGAGCCTAAGCCTACATCATAAATTAATTTTAAACATTCAGGATCACCCTTTAATATAAATTCTCCTAAAATTCCATCAACTGTAATTCCAAAATGTTTAACAACTGTTTTATTTATTTTTATAGGTATAAATTCAATTACACTGTTAATTTTATGTGGCATGAAGTTTTTAAGAAGTATTGTAGTATGATAATTAAGTTCCTCTATAAATTCCTTATCGTCCGGTGTTACATATTTATCTTCTTTTTTACTTTCAATTAATATACAAGACATAGTTTTAAATAAGCAAACATTTTCTGTGATTTTAACTTCAGGTTCGTAATGTAATTTTTCAAACTTCATAATGTTATCAAATAACGGATATTCTTTTATTTTTATAACTCCATTATAGAAATAAGTTGCTAGTTCATAAGAATTAGTAGAAAAATTAAATATGAGTTTATCAGATGTGACTATCTCTTCTTTTTTTATATTGCAGTTAGGGAAGTATATTGAAAAAGTGAATGGTTTTGTTATATTTTTGTTCTCATTATTCTCGTAGAATTCTTTATAAAGTTTTGGATTAGAAACTTGAAATATTTTTTTAAGAAGTGATACAAAACCTGCTCTGTAATCAATAGGAACTTTTATATTTGATAATTTATACTCTACTGAAAATCTCATGTAATAAAACCTTTTATTTTTAAAAATTTAACATCTTTAATTTTTTCAACCGGATATTAACTTAATGAATTTGTTGAATTTAGTTTTAACAGAATCCTGACCTTCTTTATCTAAAGACCCTTCAATAGTTTCTTCGGCAGTAAAAGTTCTATCACCAATCGTAAATCTATAAAGATGTGAATTGTACCATCCCATAACTATTTGTATTATCTCATGCAGTTGATGAAATGTGATTTTGTCCTTTTACAAGAAAACTCCTCCATATTGGCGGTTTGTTTCCCAGTAAACTGATTTTGAGTTGTATATTATTTCCAATTATAAGTGCTCCTTTCTTTTTAAATTTCTTTCACCATACCAAAACCGCAGGAATTAAGTTCGCCAAAACCGCATTCATAACCAAATTTTATTAGTTCTTGTGAACCACAAACAGTAAACGGACACATTATTGCTTTGATTTCTGTTGTCTTATATGTTATTTTTCTTTCTGCATCCGGTTTTTTTATGTATTTTTCGTCAAAAAAAAATTCAAGTGATGTATTTTGTGGTTCAACTTTATAGAATGTTTTGTATTTATTTATAAGATTTTGTCTAATTTTTTGTGATATTTCTTTTATATCATCAGATGGACGATAGTAATATTTAGCAAGTTTTCCATTATATTCTTTTTTTGTAGTAACAACAATTGGAGAAAGACAACTGAACTTTTTACAGTAGATATTCTTAGTTTCGCTAATTACGTTGCGGCAGTGTTTATTATCTTTATTGATAATTATATCAGGTAAAGTTTCTACTTGAACAATTTGAAAACTTTCTTTTTGTATTTTTATTTCTCCTAGTTCAAAAATTCCGTTTACTAAATATTGAATAAACTCGTGCCAAACAGAAGAAATAAACCAGCTAAATTGGCCTGGTAGGATTTTCATAGTTGAGTTAAAAATTATTCTTTGTCCTTTAGGAATTTGGAACCATGAAAAAGTAAACCACTTAAATTTTTTTTTAGTGTTTATATGTATTCCGTTGTGAAGCGAGGTTGCAAAATCTAAGTTTGATTTTGAAAGTAGGTTATATATTACTGCGGATAAGAGATACTGGTAATTTATAGGTATGAAAGTTTCTTTTTTAGCCCAAAGAGTAATTTTTAATCTCATTTTTTATAAACCTATATTTAGAATATTGTCAATAATTTTTCTCTGATAATGTTGTGTTACTATGACTTGTATTTTTTGTTGTTGTGGTGATATAGATATATTTTGCGATTTTTGAAGTTGTGTTTTTGATATAATGTTTAACATTAGGTGGGAGGTACACTAAACTTCCGGGGTGGAGAGTTTTGTATTTTTTGGAGTTTATATATACTTGGAGTCTTCCTTTAATACCAATGAGTATCTCTTCTTTATTGTCAGTTATATGTTCAGGCATTGTTTCAGTTTTTTTTAATACAACTAATCCACAGGAAAAGTTTATACTATCCTTCTTGCGAGTAAGAATTTTATTTGATTTTTTGTATGTATGTAGATTTATAGATTTAATTTTCATTTTGGTAGTAATTCTTTTGTATAAAATTATTAACAATTTTGTCAATCTTTATTAGTGAAGTTTTTTGTTTAATTAGATACTTCTTAATTATTGTTGATTTAAGTTCATTATTTTTTATATCATATCCATGGAAAATTAAATTATTTGGGCTGGTTGAGTAAAATGAATGTTGAGAATGTAATTACAAAAATAAATAATCTGTTATGGGGAGATGTGTTAGTTGTTTTTATTTTATGTGTAGGGATTTATACCACTGTAGGATTGAAATTTCTTCAGATTAATGTTCCAAAAATATTTAAATATTTGTTTTCTAAACGTGGGGAAAATGTTGATGGAGATATATCACCATTTGCTGCGTTGAACGTAGCGTTAGGTGGGACCGTCGGTGTGGGGAATATTGCAGGTGTAGCAACTGCAATTTCGTTAGGTGGTCCTGGGGCAATTTTCTGGATGTGGGTTTCAGGGTTGGTTGGTATGGCAACAAAGTTTACTGAAGTTGTCCTTGGAGTACATTATAGAGTTCGTGAGAAAGACGGTCCTATGCTCGGCGGTCCCATGATGTATATAAAATATGGACTACCTAAATGGCTACATTTGCTTGCATACTTGTTTGCAATTTTTGCAGCAGTAGCAGCGTTGGGTATTGGTAACATGGCACAGGCAAATTCTGTAGCAGTTGGTGCAGAAGAGTTAGGAATACCGAGGTATATTACTGGATTAGTTTTAATTTTTGCCGTAGGGTTGGTTACTATTGGCGGAATAAAAAGGATTGCAGAAGTTGCAACAATATGTGTTCCTGTAATGTGTGGGGTATATTTTTTGGCTGCTATTGTTATAATTTTTTTTCACATTACTAAACTACCACAGAGTATAATTCTAATTTTTACTTCAGCATTTAGTACGAAATCTCTTGCAGGAGGTATTGTTGCTGCAACGTTTAAAGATGCAATACGCTATGGTATAGCTCGTGGATTGTTTTCTAACGAAGCGGGGTTAGGTTCTGCTCCTATTGCACATTCTACTGCAATTACAGACCATCCTGTAAGACAAGGGTTCTTTGGTATGTTTGAAGTTTTTATTGATACAATAATAATTTGCACAATCACTGCGTTAGCAATTATTGTAACGGATTGTTGGCAAACTGGACAAACAGCTGCTGTGCTTACAATGAACGCGTTTTCAAAAACTTTTGGTGTAAAAGTTGGTTCACTTATAGTTGTGGGTAGTATGATACTTACTGCATACGATACAAATTTAGCGTGGTGTTTTTATGGCGAATCTTGTAGCGCATTTTTGTTTGGCCATCAGGCAAGAATTGTTTACAGGTTTTTATGGTTACCATTTGTGTTAATAGGTGCAATGGGTAAACTTGAAGTTATATGGAATATTTGTGACGTGCTGAACGCTCTTATGGCTTTACCTAATTTGATAGCGATATTGTTTCTTGCTCCGGTAGTGTTTAATTTGACAAAGAATTTTATAACCGCTACCAAGGAGTCACAAAATGGAGACTTTGATACTTACACAAAATGAAATTAAGAAAATTGTAAATATGAAAGATGTAATAAATATCATAGAAAAAGTCTTTTATTACCAAGCAGTAGGGAAAACTTTAATGCCAGCAAAGGTTTATCTTGATATAAAAGAATTCAATGGTGATTTTCGTGCAATGCCAGCGTATGTTAAACCGTTATCTGTATGTGGTATAAAATGGGTATGTTCGTATCCGAACAACAGAAAATATAACCTTCCTACAGTTATGGCAATAATAATTCTAAACGATCCAAAAACTGCTAAAATACTGGCAGTTCTTGACGGAACATATTTGACAAACTTAAGGACAGGCGCAGCAGGC
>CALJEJ010000032.1 GCA_938074745.1 uncultured Endomicrobiia bacterium | reverse complement strand
TTAGTAATGGGCATTGGTGCGTATTACCAAGGAATGACAAAAGAAATTTTGCAACAACAAATACAACTTTGTCTTGATACACCGGAAGTTCACGGGATATGTTATTTCAACGCATATAGTTTAATAGACACAGATTTATCCGAAGTAGTAAAAAATCTTAACCTTGAGCGATGAGTTATAAAAATACAGATGTGGTGTGAGAAAATGTAAGTTTGTAAACTTGAAAACAACTGTAATAATTTGATAAAATAGGTGATAGGTGATAAGCAGATAGGTGGGTAGGGAGTGTCTGGTTGATAGTCCATGGTCCACAGTCCACAGAAAAGAAGTTAAAAAGTGAAAAAGTAAGAAAGTGAAAAAGAAAATGTCGCGGCAAAGCGTAAGCTTTGCTTTCCCCTCTATCAAGAGGGGATTAAAGGGGTGTGTGAATGTAATAAACACCTCCCTTTGTCCCTCCTTGATAGGAGGGAAATTAGGAGTCGTAGTGGCAAAGCGTAAGCTTTGCTCTGTAGTAGACGGCAATTAATTGCCGTCTACAAAAGTCAGGTTTTGTTTTAAGAAATTTCAGGAAATAATAGTTTATAATATACGGGGCTGTAACTCAGTTGGGAGAGTGCCACGTCGGCAACGTGGATGTCGTGGGTTCGAGTCCCATCAGCTCCAGTTTTTATAATTTCATAATTTTTTTATTAAAATTTCCCTTGCCTTGATTTTTTTATTTGTTAGTTTGTATATCATCAACATAAAATTCAATTATTTTTCTTGCTGATAATGAACACACCTTTCCCTAAACTGCCAAAAGAATTGTGGCAACAGTTTATCCTTAGAATAAGACAGTTACAAACTACTTTTCAGCTTCAGTTTCCCTTACGTGTAATAATAGGTGTTTCAGGCGGCCCTGACAGTATATTTCTTACATACTTGATGGCAAAACTTAAGTTAATAGGCAAACTAGAACCTATTGTTGTTTATATTGACCATAAAGTAAGAAGTAAAAAAGAAGTTAAGAAAGAAATAAAAGTTATAGAAAATCTTACTACCAAATTTGGTTTACCATTTGTGTTAGAAGAACTTCCTTTGAAAAAACGAAAACAGTATGACGAAAATACGTTACGTAAATTACGCTACGAAAAATTTTTTTCTTTAGCAAAAAAATATAAATGTGATTTTATTGCTTTAGGTCATACTAGAGATGATGTGGTAGAAACTGTTTTGATGAACTTTTTTCGTGGTTCTGGAGTGAAAGGTTTTTGTGGTATCCCATTTTTTAGAGAAATTTATTCACAAAATGTATCTAAAAGGAAAGTTTTTGTTTTCCGTCCTATAATTGATATACCAAAACAAAAAATAATAGAGTTCTTGAATAAGAATAATATAAAATATGTAGTTGACAAAACGAACCTTACATTGAACTATACACGGAACTTTGTTCGTAACAAACTTATCCCTGTAATAAAGTCTATATATCCTAATTTTGAGTTCAATATACTCAACACTGTAGAAATTATGTCTTCTTTAGAAAGATATATCTCAGATTCTGTAACACAAATTTTAAAAAAGATATTGTTAAAAAAAACAGATACACAAGCCAAACTTGATTTTAAAAAATTTTTAATGTATAATACCTATATTCAAACAGAAATTCTTTACAGGATTTTATCTGATTTAGCTGAAAAAAAACATATTTTATTGAAATCAGGATATAAACCACTGGTTGACAAAATATTACAATTTGTAAGTTTAAAAAACAATTTTAGCCTCAAAATAAAAAAACGTTTGCAGTTGACTAAGGATAAAAATAGTCTTATAATTAAATATACATGAAATTGAAAACTTTAATTTCTGAAAAAAGACTAAAGTTACGAGTTAAACAGTTAGCAAAAAGAATTTCTGAAGATTACAAATATGAGAAAGACACACACCTTTTAATCGTAGGTATTTTAAAAGGCAGTGTAATATTTCTTAGCGACTTGATAAGATATATGACAATTCCTTGCAAGATAGATTTTATAGCGTTAAGGTCGTATGACGGAACAAAAACTACTGGTGTAGTACAACATCTACTTGATTTACATGAATCTCCCGTAGGGAAAAATATTCTTATTGTAGAAGACATAATAGATACTGGATACACTTTAGAATATTTAAAAAATAATCTGTTAACTCGTGGACCTAAATCTGTAAAAATTTGTGTGTTGTTAGATAAAGTAGACTGTAGAAAAGTTGATATAAAAATTGATTATAAAGGGTTTACTATACCAAACAAGTTTGTAGTTGGTTACGGGTTAGATTATAACGAGTTATACAGAAATTTGCCTTATATTGCAGTATTAGAAAAATAAATTTAACAAAAAAGTAAAAGTTATGAAAAAAAATGAGTTCACTTCAATAATTTCTTGGATATTAGTTTTTTTGCTAATCTTTATGTTCATTCGGGGATTGCGAGAAATTCAAATTGAGAAAGAAATTCCATATTCCGAATTTAAGAAAAGGTTATATTCAGGTAATGTAGTTGAAGTAAAAATTAAGTCGGACACAATCCATGGTAAATATTATGACGAAGATGGCAAAATAGTTATGTTCAAAACGAACCGTGTTACTGAAGATAATAAACTTGTAGAAGCGCTGGAACAACAAAAAATAAAATTTTCTGCAGAACCTGACCGAGGTTGGTTTTGGTCAATATTGATAAATTTTGGTCCTGTATTATTAATTTTTCTTTTATGGTATCTGTGGGCGAAACAGTTACAATCCGGTGGGAAACAAGCTATGTTGTTTGGCAAATCTCGTGCTAGATTGTATTATGGGAAAAACAAAAGTGAAGTTACGTTTAAAGATGTAGCTGGGTGTGACGAAGTTAAAGAAGAACTGCAGGAAATTATTGAGTTCTTAAAAGACCCAAAAAAGTTTCAACGGCTTGGTGGGAAAATTCCTAAAGGTGTTCTTTTATACGGTCCACCGGGAACAGGAAAAACTCTTCTTGCAAAAGCAGTTGCAGGTGAGGCTGGAGTACCATTTTTTTCTGCTTCAGGTTCTGAATTTGTAGAAATGTTTGTTGGTGTTGGTGCGTCACGTGTTCGTGACCTTTTTGAACAAGGACGGCGACATGCACCGTGCCTTTTGTTTATAGACGAACTTGATGCTGTAGGTAGGCACAGGTTTGCAGGTATTGGTGGAGGACATGATGAACGTGAACAAACTTTAAACCAGTTACTTGTAGAACTTGACGGGTTTGATACAAGAGAAGGGGTAATACTTATTGCTGCGACGAACCGTCCTGATGTGTTAGACCCGGCATTACTTCGGCCCGGAAGGTTTGATAGACACATTGTAGTTCCTATTCCAGATATTAAAGGTAGAGAAGAAATATTAAAAGTTCATACCAGAAAAGTTAAATTGTCTCCAGATGTAAATCTATCAATTATAGCACAAAGAACACCTGGGTTTGTTGGTGCAGATATTGCAAATTTGGTTAACGAAGCTGCTTTGCTTGCTGCAAGGAAAAACAAAGATGCAGTTGAAATGTCAGATTTTGACGAAGCAATAGAGAAAGTTATGGCAGGACCTGCAAGAAAATCGCGGGTTATATCTGAAAAAGAGAAAAAAATTATTGCGTATCACGAGTCAGGCCATGCGTTAGTTGCAAAACTTACCCCTGGGTGTGACCCAGTGCACAAAATATCTTTAATTCCACGTGGTCCCGCGTTAGGGTATACATTACAACTTCCAGCAGAAGATAAATATATAATATCAAAACAAGAGTTAATAAACAAAATTTCAGTTCTTTTAGGTGGTAGAGTAGCAGAAAAAATTGTGTTTAATGATATAACCACAGGTGCACAAAACGATTTAGCAAAAGCCACTGAACTCGCTACGAAAATGGTTACAGAATATGGTATGTCAGAAAAAATTGGTCCTTTGACTTTAAGAAAACGTGAAGAAGAAATTTTTTTAGGCCGTGATTATTTAACCCGTGAAAAAATGTATTCAGAAGCAACTGCAAAACTTATTGATGAAGAAATAAAATCTATAATTGAAACATGTTTACAAAATGTAGAAAAGTTGTTATCTGAAAACATAAACAAATTAAATGCATTGGCACAAAAAGTTATAGAAAAGGAAGTTTTAGAATCAGACGAAATTGACAGTATTATAAGAAATAACTAATATTTAATGAAAAAAATTGATAAACCAAAAATAGAAAAAGCTATAAAAGACATTCTTATTGCAATAGGTGAGGACCCTTCTCGTGAGGGATTAAAAGATACACCTAAACGTGTTGCAAAGTTTTATGAAGAAACGTTGGCTGGATATTTTATAGACCCTAAAGATGTTCTCACTGTGTATTACGAAACTGAAGAACATGAGGAAATCGTATTAGAAAAAAATATTCCATTTTATTCAATGTGTGAACATCATTTACTCCCCTTTTTTGGTAAAATTCATATTGCTTACATACCACATAAAAAACGACTTTTAGGTATTTCCAAACTTGCCCGACTGGTTGAGGTATTTTCAAAACGGCTCCAACTTCAAGAACGTTTAACTAAACATATAGCAGAATCTATAATGGAAAAAGCGAAACCGTTAGGTGTGATGGTTGTTTGTGAAGCGGAACATTTATGTCTTTCAATGCGTGGAGTAAAAAAGCCAGGACATAAAATTGTCACTTCTTGTATGCGTGGGATTTTCCTAAAAGACCTGCGGGCAAGGATGGAAGTTCTTGAGTTGATAAAAGTATAAATTTTAATCAATCAAAACACCCACTGTCTGTCCAGTTAGAAAAGTGTGTAGCAGCAAAGCGATAGCTTTGCTTTCCCCTCTATCAAGAGGGGATTAAAGGGGTGTGTTTAAAAATTAGGTGATAGGTGATAGCAGGTAGGTGGTAGGGAGTGTGGAGTTGATAGTCCATGGTCCACAGAAAAAGAAGTGAGAAAGTGAAAGAGTGAAAAAGAGAAAAAGATATAATGTAGCGGCAAAGCGTTAGCTTTGCTTTTGGAGTAGAGGCTTTAGCCTCGTGAAGAAAAAATTATAATATAACGAGCCTAAAGGCTCTATTCCAACGAGCCTGAAGGCTCTACTCCAAAAATCGTCGCAGCAGGAAAAATGGTGACAGTTACCATTTACTGATTACC
>CALJEJ010000031.1 GCA_938074745.1 uncultured Endomicrobiia bacterium | reverse complement strand
TTTATCTCAACAAAAATGTTCTGCATGTACCCAATGTTATCTTGGAGTAACAGGTGGGATTTGTCCTGTTGTTGATTGTGCAAAATCGTTGTTAAACGGTCCTTGTGGTGGTGCAAAAAATGGAAAATGTGAGGTAAAAATTAATGGTAAAGAAAGAGATTGTGCCTGGGAAAAAATATATAACAAATTATACAGAACAAATATGATTGGGTTTACATTAAACTTACCTGTTCTGTTAAGAGATTATTCAAAACCTTCTATAACGTTAGTCAACAGTTATAAAAATTTCAACAGAGAAAAACGGTTAGAAAGTTTTTACGGTGGAGTCTATCCTTACGAAAAGAAAGAAATCACTAAAGATGTTAAAATAGAAAAATTTCCAGAACCAGATATCGTCATCATCCCTCTTTCACAACATACCGGCTCACTTTCTAAACCAATAGTGCAAATAGGAGAAAAAGTTAAAGTTGGCCAAAAGATTGCCGAAGCAACAGGTTTTATATCTTCAACAATACATTCAAGTGTAAGTGGAAAAGTTATTGCTATTGAAGAAAGAACTCATCCTGTTGTTCAGAAGAAAGTTTTATCAATAGTTATTGAAAACGATAAAAAAGAAGAATTTTTTGAAAAAACTCAACTATACAGAAAAAATATTAACTCATTAAACAAAAATGAAATATTAGAAATCATAAAAGAAAGTGGAATTGTTGGTCTTGGTGGTGCAATGTTCCCAACACATGTTAAACTCCAACCACCAAAACCAGTGGATACATTAATAATAAACGGTTGCGAATGCGAACCATACTTAACTTCCGATTATAGAATAATGCTTGAAAAAACTAAAGAAATTCTTGAAGGGATAAATATTGTAGCAAAAGTTCTTGAAGTTAAGAAAATAATAATTGCTATTGAAGATAATAAACAAGATGCAATAGATAACTTCAAGGCTATGTGTTCAATGTTAAATACTGAAATTGAAATAATTGCGTTAAAAACAAAATATCCACAAGGTGCTGAAAAAATGTTAATTAAAAAAGTTACTGGTAGAGAAGTTCCTATTGGCGGACTACCATTTGATGTTGGAGTGATAGTCCAAAATGTAACTACAGTATATGCAATATATCAGGCAGTGGTAGAAGGTCTACCTCTTATAAAAAGAACTGTCACCATCTCAGGAGAAAATTGTCCAAAAGCAGGAAATTACGAAATTAAGATTGGCACCCCAATTAAAGATATAATGAATTATTGTTTTTCCATCCCATACACATCACTAACTACTGATTACTTACTCAAAATGGGTGGACCTATGATGGGTATAATTCTGTCAGATTTTGATGCACCTGTTATAAAAGGTACTACTGGAATAATACTTACAAAAAAACCTGATATCCAACCTGACGAAATCAGAAAATGTATAAAATGTGGCAGATGTGTAGATGTCTGTCCGATGGAACTTCTTCCACTATATTTCGTTTTTTATTACCAACAAAATAATTTAGAAAAAATTTTGGAATATAATTTAAACTCCTGTATTGAATGTGGATGTTGTGAATATATTTGTGCTTCCAGAATTCCAATAGTATCTATGGTTAAATATGCAAAACTAAAGGTTAAAAGGTAAATCTATGTTAATTACTCAAATAAAATCTATTAAAGAAATCATTAAATTCGGAATCAAAAAAATATTTGTAATAAAATGCATCGGTTGTAAAGAAGTTTATTTTCCTGAAAAAGATGTAGACAATTTAATAAATGAACTTACTAACTCAAATATAGAAATTATTCAGACTATATCTACCGAATATTTATGTAACGCTGATTTTTCTAAAATAATTTCTGAAAAATACAAAAGTCAAATTGAATATGTTGATAGCATTCTTATTTTCTCTTGTGGAGTAGGTGTGCAGGTAGTTTCTTCAATATTGGAAGACAAACTGGTTTTACCAGGATGTGATACGTTAAACATACCGGGATATCAAGGATTAACATCTCAAAATTTTAATTGCGATTTATGTGGTGAGTGTTATTTAAATTACACAGCAGGAATATGTCCCATAACTTCTTGTAGTAAAAGTTTACTCAATGGTCCCTGCGGCGGCGCAAAGAACGGAAAATGTGAAGTAAACAAAGAAATGGACTGTGGCTGGGAGAAAATTTATAAAAGATTATCCAAATTTAACTTAGCTAAAAAACAAATTGATGTTGTAAAAATACGTAATTTTTTAAAACTACAAGAAGGAGTAATTGGAGAAAAAAATGAAACTGTCTGAATTATTCAAAAAAGGAAAATTCGTAATAACTTCAGAAATAGGTCCTCCTAAAGGATGGCAAGTAGATAAATGTATCCACGAAGCAGAAACTTATTTAAAAGGTAAAGTTGATGCAATAAATGTCACTGATAACCAATCTTCTGTAATGAGATTTGGTTCTCTTGCTACATGTATTCTACTTAAACAAAAAAATATGGAACCAATCTTCCAAGTAACATGTAGGGATAGAAATAGAATCGCATTACAGTCAGATATTTTAAGTGCGTACGCTTTTGGTATAGAAAATCTTCTACTTCTTACAGGCGACCACCCTGTTCTTGGCGACCATAAAGATGCAAAACCTGTATTTGACCTTGATTCTGTTTCTTTAATTTATGCTGTAAAAAAATTAGAAAGTGGAGAAGACCTTGCAGGAAATAAACTTGAAGGTGAACCACCAAAATTTTGTATTGGTGCAGTAGTATCTCCCTGTGCAGAACCGCTTGACCCACAACTGTTCAAAATGGAAAAGAAAATAAAAGCAGGAGCAGAATTTTTTCAAACACAGTTAGTATTTGAACCTGAAAAATTTGTAAAGTTTATGGATATCGTCAAAAAAAATTTTGGAAAAGTTTATGTCTTGCTAGGAATTACCATACTAAAATCTGTTGGTATGGCAAAATATATGAACGAAAATGTTGCAGGAGTATTTGTCCCTGATTATTTAATAGAAGAATTAAAAAAAGATAAAGAAAAAACCAAATCTGGCCAAACTGGAATAGAAATCGCTGCTAAATTAATCAAGGAAATGAAACCGTATTGTGACGGAGTGCATATAATGCCGTTAGGTTGGGACGATAAAGTTCCTCATCTGCTTGAACTTGCCGAACTTTAATTTTTGTATTCAACGAAAAAATGTTGTTGTGGTTAAAAAAACAACAAACTGAATATTACAGACGTTATCCGTGTGAAGGAAAAATATACATAAATTTAGTAGGAGAAATATTTGTTGGTTCAGTAATTAATATAAACTTTCTTGGTCTTTATGGTTTGTTAAATAACTTTCTTGAAAACGGAGAATATAACTTTGATTTTTTAATTAATAGCATTACCTTTAGAAATGTTTTAGGAGTATTCACTCTGATGGAAACAAAAGATAACTACTATATCTACCGAATAGATATTACTAAATTAAATTTTTTTCAACAAATACGATATAAAAAAATAATTTCTACTCTTGCAAAAAATTATGCTACAAAAATCTCACAAGAAAAATTTATAGAACGAAGAGAATATATCCGTTTTGAAATTGATGGAAGTATTTTATTAACAGTTGGGTCAAAAAAACTTGTTGGAAAGATAAGAAATATAAGTTTTAAAGGTATATCAATTATTTTACCTGTTGAACTTCCTATTGAAAAAATTTATAATTTTGATATTACAATAGATAATACTACGATTGCTAACCTAAAAGGTAAAATTGTTTGGGGAATAAAAAATGATATTGAATTTAAATACGGGATAGAATTTTCTCAACTCGGTTTTTTAAACAAAATAAAGTTAATAAATTTACTTAATAGATTAGCAAAACAAAAAATTAACACTAAAGGATAAACAATTATGAAATACTTAAATTCTACTTTGAAACAATATTTTGAAGATTTATCCTCAAATTTACCAGCGCCAGGAGGCGGTTCTGCATCTGCGTTAGTTCTAACTTCAGGAGTAGCTTGTTTGTTAATGGTAATAAATTTTACTTTAGGGAAAAAAGGATATGAAGAATATCAAAGTGAGTTACAAAAAATAAAACATGAACTTGAACAATGGAAAGTACAAATTGAACAATGGATTGATTTAGATGTAGAAATTTATACTAAAATTTGCAACACATATAAACTGCCTAAAGATACAGAAGAACAAAAACAACAACGAGATATACAAATACAACAAGCGTTAAAAGAATCTTGTGACTTGTTGTCTGAGTTAATAGAAATAGGTTACAATGTTCTAAAACATTGCCAACGGTTAATTGAAATAGGAAACAAAAATCTTATAACTGATACAGGTTGTGGAGCAATATTTTTATATTCAGGTATCGTGGGAATAAAACTTAACATTTTAATAAACTTAAAAAATGTTAAAGACATAAACTTTAAAAATTTCATGCTATCCAAAATTGAAAAAATTATTACTGAAATAGAAACTATGGTAAAAAATATATTATCCCGAGTTGAAACAAAACTTTAACTAAAAGATGAAAAATTTAACTCACGATAATGGGAAAACATGTGCAATAATCGGTCTTATAGTTAACACACTTTTAGTAATCCTAAAATTTCTTTCAGGAATAGTAGCGAAAAGTCAAGCAATGATTGCTGATTCTTTACATTCTTTGTCTGACGAAATTGCTACAATATCTGTTTTATTAAGTATTCAATATTCACAAAAACCTCCTGACAAAGAACATCCCTATGGCCATGGTAATGTTGAAGTTTTAGTAGCAATATTTGTCTCAATTCTTATTTTATTGACAGGAATTTTTTTAGGTTACTCTGCTATACATTCTATTTTACATAAACATTTTTATTTACCTGGGAAAACTGCAATATACGCTGCTATTGTTTCAATAATAGTAAAAGAGATACTTTATAAATATACGATAAATGTTGGGCGGAAATTAAACTCGCCTGCTATTATAGCAAATGCTTACGACCACCGCTCTGACGCATTTTCATCAATAGGTGCTTTAATCTCAATTCTTGCTGCACGAATGGGAATGTTATATTTAGATCCTATTGGTGGGATGATAATTTCTTTATTTATCTTAAAAATGGGAGTGAACATTATTAAAGAAAATATTAAAATTATAATGGACGCTACACCAAACAAAATTATGCAAACAGAAATTGACACAATTGTATCAAATACTAAAGGTGTTTTAAATTCTTCCCCAGCAAAAATACATTCTGTAGGTCGTAATTATTTCGTAGAAATAACAATCTCTGTAGATAAAAATATTACAGTGCAAGAAGGACATAAAATCGCTGAATTAATAAAAGATACATTGATAGCATATAAACCTGAAATAAAAGATGTTATAGTTCATATTGAACCATATTAAAAAGTTTAATTTTATTAGAAAGGAGTCAAAATTATGACAACAATTATTGATGGGACAAAAATTGCTCAACGGATTAAAGAAGAACTTAAAATTGAACTTGAAGAAGTCAAAACTTCTTTAGGAAAAGAACCTCTTTTAGTGTCTATTATAATCGGTGACAATCCTGCTACTAAAGTTTATGTCAAAAACCAATGTAAAATTTTTGATGAACTACAAATAAAATATGAACTTGTAGAACTTCCTCAGGAAATAAAAGAAAATGAATTAGAAGAAAGAATTGTTAAAATGAATAATGAACCTCAAATCACAGGAATAATGTTAAACTTACCTTTGCCACCAAATATTAACCAAAGAAAAATTCAAAATACAATTTCTCCATTAAAAGATGTAGAAGGAATAACTGCAGAAAATTTAGGTAAACTTGTTTATGCTGAATTTACGCCAATAGTAGCGCCTTGTACTGCATTGGCCGTAATTGAATGTTTAAAAGAAACAAAAGTTGAACTAAAAGGGAAAAATACAGTTATTGTTGGGCACAGCGAAATTGTTGGCAAACCAATTTTATTAATGTTGCTATCTTCATTATTAGGTTCTGTAACACCTACAGTGTGCCATATTGCAACAAAAAATTTAGCTGAACATACTAAAAATGCAGAAATTTTAATTGTAGCAGTGGGAAAAAGTAAATTAATTACTGCAGAAATGGTAAATGATGGAGTGATTGTTATAGATGTAGGGATCAACCGTGTAGAAGTTGTTGATGAGAAAGGTCAACCTGTAATAGATGAAAAAACTGGAAAACCAAAAACAAAAATTGTAGGTGATGTAGATTTTGAATCTGTCTCACGAAAAGCTTCGTTTATCACTCCTGTTCCTGGCGGAGTAGGGTCTGTAACAACAGTTATGTTAGCAAGAAATTTGGTAAATTTATTCAAAACTCAACTTGGGCTAAAAGTTAAACCATACAAGTTTTTATAACCAATTTTTTGCTAAAAGTCGAATATTTAACATTACCATGTTATCGCTAACATGGTAGGATAAAATATGTTATTAAACATTATTTTTTAGTCAGTAAATATTATATCACCTTATCGTTAACATGGTATAATATTTTTTGTAATACTGATTTTATAGAAAAAATATTCTCACGATGAACCAAATCCTTTTTGGAAAACGAAAAAAAACTCGTGTTGTTAACATAGGAAATGTCTCAATAGGAGGTAACCATCCTATTGCAGTACAGTCTATGACAAAAACCTACACTTCAGATATAAATTCTACTATAAAACAAATTAAACAACTTGAAGAAGTAGGATGTAAAATTGTCCGTGTAGCAGTACCGGATAGATCTTCAGCAGAAGCAATTAAAAAAATTAAAAAAAGTGTAAAGATACCTATAGTAGCAGATATACATTTTGATTATACCTTAGCGATAGAAGCAATAAAAAATGGAGCTGACAAAATCAGAATTAACCCTGCTAATATTCCTTCTAAAGATCATCTTTTAGAAATAATAAAGGAAGCTAAATTGGCAAAAATTCCTATTAGGTTAGGATTCAACGCAGGTTCGTTTAAAAATACAAATTATAAAAAAGTTCAGAATCAAAACTATTATATAGAGAATATTTTAACTATTGCCAAAAAATATATCTCATTTTTTGAACATTCTGGATTTACGGATATTGTAATTTCACTAAAAACCTCTGATGTAATTTCTACAATAAAATGTTATGAATGGATTTCACAAAATTATGATTATCCCTTACATATTGGTATTACAGAAGCAGGTCCATTATTGACCGGAAGTATAAAATCTTCCTTAGGTATAGGAATTTTATTATTTCATGGTATTGGCGATACAATACGTGTTTCGCTTACTGGCAATCCTGTAGACGAAGTAAAAGTAGGGTATTATATTTTACAATCTTTAGGATTAATATCTTATGGTATTGACTTAATTTCTTGTCCTACTTGTGGAAGATGTAAAAGTGATTTGTTCGCTGTAGTAAATAAGTTTGAACAGGAAGTACAAAAAATTTCGTTTATTACAAAATTCCCATCAACAATAAAAGTTGCGATTATGGGTTGTGAAGTTAACGGTCCTGGTGAAGCAAAACATGCAGATATAGGTATAGCAATGGGTAAGAATTACGGAGTTTTATTTGTTAAAGGTAAGATTATAAAAAAAGTTAGCATAAAAGATTGTATTAAAGAATTAATTACACAAATAAAACAATTTTACTCTTCCTATTAAACACTTGCATAATATTCCTTAATCTTAACGTAATTTTATCCCCGAGGATGGTACTTTTTGTGTACGGACTTTAGTTGTTGACGGTCAACTTGTGTATATATTTGTGTTGTAGAAATATCCGAATGACCTAACAATTCTTGAACAATTCTAAGGTCAGCACCGTATTTTAGCATATGAGTAGCAAATGAGTGTCGTAAAGTGTGCGGTGAGACATTTTTTTGTATCCCCACTTGACGAACATAATTTTTCATTTGAGACCAAAATTCTACTCTTGATATAGGTCGGGCAAGTTTGGAAATAAATACATAGTTTCTATTTTCTAAAGAAAGTTTTTTTGCAAACTTTTTATTGCGAAGATTTAACCATTCTTTTATTGCTTGAACACATTTTTCTCCTATAGGTACAATACGTTCTTTTCCACCTTTCCCTTTTATACGGATAAATCTTGATTCCAAATTTAAATCTTCTAACTTTAAGTTTATTACTTCTGAAACACGTAGACCCGCTGCATACATTAATTCTAACATTGCTTTGTTGCGTATATCATTTACTTTTTTTTGTGGAATAAAATTTAACAATTTATCTACTTCTTCAACGGTTAATACTGTGGGAAGTTTGTGATATAGTTTCGGTCTTGTTAACAATTCTATAGGGTCATTATGAGTGACATCTTCTACAATAAGAAATTTATGAAATTGTACTATACAGGAAGTTTTTCTATAGATAGAAGAACTTTTTAGATTATTATTTTTTAACTCCCATAAAAAATCTGAAATATCATTGGAAGTAACATTATTTATGTTTAAACCTCTCTTTTCTATAAAAGACAGATACTGAATTAGATCATTTCTATATGCAAGAATAGTATTTTTACTTAATCCTTTCTCAAATTGTAAAAATTTTAAAAATTGATCTATTAACGCCATGTTTGAATTCGTAACAACACTATTTTTTTGAACAACTTGTGAATTACTCATTTTTTTATCTCTTCAATTTTATAACTTAGAAGTTTTGACCATAACTTTTTATATAATTCTAAAAACAATTTTACTGGGAAACCAACAACGTTGTAATAATCTCCAACAATTTTCTTTACAAACCTATCGTTTTTATGCTGAACAGCATAAGCACCTGCTTTGTCCAAATGTTTTTTAGCTAGATAATTTATCTGTTTTCTAGTAAGATTATTTGTATAAACCACAGTTTTTTCAACACCTGACAATAACAAATTTTTTTTAGGATAATAAATGCACACCCCAGTGTAGACTTTATGTTTAGTGTTCGCAAGTTTAACCAAAATTTGTCTTGCCTCATTCTCATCTTTAGGTTTTCCAATAATTTCATTATTTAACACCACTATGGTATCTGCAGAAATTATTATATTATTCTTTAACTTGTAAGAGATTGACATCGCTTTTTTTATTGCGATTTGTTCAACAAATTTTTCTGGTTGTGGATGGTTTTGAAGTTTAGGTTCTTTAAATTTATGAGAGACAACTTTAAAATTAATTCCTAACATCTTAAGTATTTCAATTCTACGAGGCGAGTTAGAGGCAAGAACCAATTTGGGCATAAGTTTTACAAAACTAACTTACGAAAAATTAAAACTGTTATAATCAATCCAATAACTCCTGTAATGTTAAGTTTTACTACTGCACCTAAAGTAATCTCTAAAATACCTAAATCTATAGTCGTAGGTTGTAATCCAGGTTTTATTTCTAACCCGAGCATTTCTCTGATCATTGAATCCGAAGGAAATATTTTTAATATGACTTTCCCGATAAAAACACCAAGTAGTGTTCCTATTATTAAAATCAATATAAAAATTAACAAATTTCTTGACATAGAAGATAAAACCCTCCTATGTAAAATAAATAAACTAATTATCCTTTAATCACACCGAGAGGTTTTAATCTTGCAACTTTTTTTGAAATACCTGATTGATGACAAATTTCTACAACTTCATCAACATTCTTGTAGGCTTGTGGCGCTTCTTCTGCAAGTGTTTTCCAAGAATCAGATTTTACTAAAATACCTTTTTCTTTAAGTTCTTTAGCAAGCTCTTCACCACGCACTGATTTCAAAATCGCTGACCGAGAAGAAACACGACCCGCACCATGACATGTTGACGCCCAGGTATCTTCTACTGCTTTCTGTGTCCCTACCAATACATAACTTGCAGTACCCATTGAACCAGGAACTAAAACTGGTTGACCTACATCTTTATACGCTTCGGGAATACCTGCAAAACCTTTAGGAAATGCTCGTGTAGCACCCTTCCTGTGAACTATATATTTTTTACCATTATATTCTTCAAACTTACCTATATTATGTGCAACATCATAAATCTGTTCAAGACCAATTTCTTTTGGTGATTTGTTTAACACTTCCATTATCGTTTCTCTTACCCAGTGAGTAATAATTTGTCTATTTGCCCAAGCATAGTTTGCTGCAGCAGCCATCGCAGAAAAATATCGTTTCCCTTCAGGTGAATCAACAGGAGCACAAACAAGCTGTCTATCAGGAAGCCATATACCATACTTCTGCACTGCTTGTTGTAAGAATTTTATATAATCATCACAAATTTGATATCCTAAACCACGAGAACCAGTATGAACTAAAACTGTTATTTGATCTTTAAACAAACCAAACACTTTCGCAATTTGTTCATCATAAATTTGTTCCACATATTGAATTTCTAAAAAATGGTTACCTGCACCAAGTGTACCAAGTTGTTCCCTACCACGTTCAATTGCACGTGAAGAAACTACATCTGGGTCCGCAGCATCTAAATATCCTTTTTCTTCAGTAAACTCAAGATCTTCTTTAGAACCGTAACCATGTTCAACTGCCCATTTCGCACCTTTTTTCAACACTTGTTTTACTTCTTCTACTGATAATCTCAATTTTCCAGTGGAACCTACACCAGAAGGAATGTTATGAAATAACGCTAAAATTAATTTTTCAATATAAGGTTTAATTTGTTCTCTTGTAAGATTTGTTCTTAGAAGACGGACTCCACAATTTATGTCATATCCAATTCCACCGGGAGAAATTACACCGTCTGAAACACGAAACGCTGCAACTCCGCCTATAGGAAAACCATAACCCCAATGAACATCCGGCATTGCAAGTGAAACTTTTTCTATCCCAGGAAGAGTAGCAACATTTTCAACTTGTTCTACTGCTTTATCTTCAATTACTTTTTTTATTGTATGTTCAGTAGCATAAATAATACCAGGGACATTCATTCTACCTGTTTTTGGTACTTCATATCTATAATCATCTATTTTTTTAAGGTTCATATTTTTACCATCCAATTAAATGCTCAACGTTTTATTTTTTTCTTTTTAATAAACAGTAAAATATGCTACCCAATAATAAAATTCCTATAAGGTCTGACAAGATTACAATTTTTTCAGGAATATACTGAAATGTTTTACCACATTCCGTACAATAAAATTTAGTAGAAGTAAGTCTTGAAATATTTTTATGTTGACAATATAGTTGTTTTGTTTCTCCGATATATCCCCAATAATTGTCTTCACGAGAATAATATGTTTTCCCTAGTAAATGTTTTATCACAGCAACACATACCTTTTTATACATCGTTAATCTATAAACTACCGCAGCTAAAAATTTTTTTAAAGTTTTCATAATTTTATTTATATACAAATTTTAATTTCTTTTTTCAATAATTAATCTCTTTTTTTATAGAACAATTTTTGCAGATTCAATTTTATTGTTTGTTAAAAGACAAAATCTACCACAGCTAACCAATGGATACATTTTATTTCTTATTTTACTTGGAAATTTCTCTAAATCTTCTTTTTTTATAAACAAAAATTTTGTTTGTGGACAAAAAAATTTTTTCTCTAATTCTTCTATAGTAGTTACAGGATGAGTAACCCCCCTGTCACAATACCATGCAAATAGGGCTATCATATCCCAATAATACATATTATAAATAATTACTCTTTCTTCCTGTGGAACTATAGTTTTTATATATCTTGCCAGTTCTTTAAATTCTGGATTACGTACTTTGTCAAACTTAATTGGTGTGAACAATACAACAAACAACATTATAATACTCAATATCCCGCTAGAAACCACAACTTGATTTTTAACTTTTTGTGTCCAGTGATAAAAAATAAATCCATTTATTACAGCCCAACCAGGAAAAAATGCAAGAAGGTAATAATCATCCTTATATCCAGCAATAGTAAACCCTGTCCACACAATTAGAACCCATAAAAACAAAATATAAAATTGTTGTATCCGAGATTTTATGATTTTATATATACCAAACAACCCTGTTATACTCCAAGGTAAATAATAACTAAAAAACACACGAAAAAAATATGTATAGTTTAAAATTTTTTGTTTTAAAGTTACAGCAGGACGGTCACCACCTGTTATTTTCCATAAAACTTGGTTTATAACAAATTTTTTATAAAAAGCATCTCCTTTATAAATTATTTGTGGAATTATCCAAAACAATGGTATAATTATTGACAACAACATACTTAACCACAAATATCCGTCAGTAAGTTTTTTATATTGTTTAGTTATGAGATAATATATAACTATACTTAACGGTACTACAGCTGCTGGCGGACCTTTAGAAAGAAAAGCCAACCCTGTTGATATACCACTTAATAAAATAAATTTTCTGTCATATTTTTCCGCAAGAATAAAAAATATATAACCTAACAAAATAAAAAATATCAATATTGTTTCCACTTCACATTTCCGTGAATGACGAAAAAAATAAGGAAATAAAATTAATGTCATCGCTGAAAGAAATCCAGTATAACTATTGACCATCATCTTGCCTAAATAAAAAGTTCCGATAATCGTCAAAAATCCAAAAAAAGCAGAAGTGTACTTTGAAGTAGTGTCAGAAATACCAAATATTTTATAACATATTGCCTGGCACCAGAAAAACAATGGCGGAAATTGGTAAAAATCTTCAAACTCAGGACAGTATGGCCAATGTAAGGTTAACCAATCGTTTCTACGAAGTATTTCTCTAGAAATAGCAGCATGCGCTGCAGAACCTAAAGGTTGAAGTTCTGATACACCAAGTTTACCAAACATTCCTAAAAAAGACAAAACTGCTATAATAGAAAACTCTGTCCACGATTTTCCAACTAAGGAATAAATTTTTTTCATAATTGAATAAAATACAAATTTAGTTCTAATTTTGCAACAAATGTTGTGAAAAAAATTATAATTATGTATAAAAACAAAATTATGAACATAGCACTGTTTGACGCAGCACCGTACTGGTCTGGCGGTGCAGAACGAGTATATTTTTGTTGTAAAGGATATTCGGAATTAGGACACAAAGTAACACTAGTATGCCTACCTACAAGCAGGTTAAACCACTTACTTAAAGATAAAATAAAAATTTACAATTTATCTCCAATAACTGATTTTGATATTTTCTGTTTTATAAAAATATTATGGATTATAAAAAAAGAAAATATAAAAATTATAGATGTCCATTCACCAAAATTTTATTGGTTATGTTTGTTTGCTGCAAAATTGTTACGTTGTAAGTTCGGGATTACAAGAAACGTATTATATCGTAAATCTGGAATTAAAAGGTTGATTAACAAGTTTCTATACCAAAAATGTGATTTTATAGTTGCAGTATCACAAAAAGTAAAACATTTTCTAATGACAGATTTCGCCTTAGACAATAATAAAATCACTGTTATTTATGACGGACTAGAAATAAAACCTGTAGATGATACACAAAAATATAAAGTCCGCTCTTATATAAGAGATAAGTTTAATATTTCAAACGACACCATTTTATTATCAACAATAGGTAGAATAGAAAAAAACAAAGGCTATCATATAATTATCAAAAGTATAAAAAAAGTCGTTGAGAAAGGATATAATATTAAACTTTTGATAATAGGTAAAGTAGAAGATAAAAAATTTTTTTACGAAATTATTAATTTGATAAGGACTCTTTCCTTAGAAGACAAAATCTTTTTTACTGGTTTTAAAAAAAATGTTCTATCATATATCTTAGCCTCTGATATTATAGTCTCTGGTTCTTACACAGAAAGTATGGGTAAGAGTATTTTAGAAAGTATAGTATACAAAATTCCGTTTGTAGCAACTGAAGCATGTCAAGTAAAAGAAATAGTCTCTGGTGAGACTGGTATATTTGTACCAACAGGAAATGAAACTGCACTTGCTGAAGGTATTATTCAAATTATAAAACACAAAGATATTTATCTTAATAATCTATCTAAAATTGATACTTCTAAGTTTGATTATAAAAAAATGGTTATGGAATATATAGAAACTTATAATCAACTTTATATTCAACATGAAAAAAAGTTTAATAATTAAATATATTGTTTCAATCCTGATAATTTTTTGTGCAGTTTATACTTTTTTATACCTAAGATATTATAAAAAAAGTTTTATCCTTGTCTACCACAGGATAGAACCGTACCAAGGCGGGTTAAAAAGTTTATATGTTACTCCACAAACTTTTTCTCGTCAGATGAAATTTTTATATTCACGTAAATACAAATCGGTTACATTAGATGAACTACGAGATATGATAATTAACAAAAATATTCATCCTAAAACTTTTTGTATAACTTTTGATGATGGATATAAAAGTAATTATGATTATGCATATCCAATATTAAAAAAATATGGGTTTGTAGCTACAGTGTTCGTCAATGTTTCTGCAATAGGTAAGAAAGTGGGTTATTCACAAATGCCAGAAGCAGAACATATGAGTGTAACCCAATTAAAACAAATATCAGATATTTTCAAAATAGGTTCTCACTCAGTAACTCATAGAGAAATGGATAAACTCACACAAGAAGAAATTAAAATAGAACTTATAGAATCCAGAAAAATATTAGAAGATATCTTAAAAACTACAAATGTCCGTCAACAAGTAGTACATTTTTGTTATCCTTTTGGAAAACTTTTTAATAACTACAACTTATTATTAAGTTCTTGTGGATATATTACAGGATGTTCAACTTTGTCAGGTTTAGTTACAGAAAATTCTGATGTTTATTGTTTACCACGAGTCGAATGGAAAGAATTAAGTTCAATGAGTTTTAAAGACGTAATCAAAAATATAGATTTTTATATAAAAATATTCTTGGGTATATGAAATGGACAGAATATATTGAATACTGGGGGTATAAAAGTTTAGAAATTTTTTTTAGTAGTATCCCAAGAAATATTGGGAAAATAATAATTTACATCTCAGTTTATATAATTAAAACAATCCTTCGTAGAAGACAATTGTTGATGATAAAAAACTTAAAATTCACTTTCCCACAAAAAACTTCAAAAGAAATTGTCAAGCTTGCTACACAAGTCTGGTATAATATAGGTTTAACTTTTCTTGATGTGTTAGTATATACTACAAAACCCACTAAATTAAAAAAAATATTCAAAGGTTACGATACTGTTAAAAAACTCCTACCTAAACAAAACCAAGGACTTATAATCTTCAGTGGACATATAGGAAACTGGGAACTTTTGATGCAGAGAATTATATTGGACGGATACAAATCTGCTGCTATTGCACGGAAGTTAAGAAACCAAAAAGTAAACCTTGCAGTGAACCGTCTACGCGAATTTTGGGGTGGCAAAATACTTGAAGCACATGAGGTTAATAAAGCTTTTAAATTGTTAAAACAAGGTTGGATTGTATATTTATTACCTGACCAACACATTATAGAAGGTATAAAAACTACCTTTTTAGGTAGACAAGCATATACTTCGCCATTAATCGTTTTGTTAAGTAAACGGACTAACTGTAAAATACTGCCACTATTCTGTATCCGTGACAAAGATGATAAATATAAATTTTTTGTTGAAGATGAATTTATACCTTTACAGATGAAAAATTTAAAAGAAACGTTGCAGATAAATACAGAAAGAATTAATAAGATTATCGAGAAATATATAAAATTATATCCCGAACAATGGTTATGGTTACATAACCGATGGAGATAAAAAATAGATGTATACTAACATCATATTTACAATACTAAAAATTATTTCTTTCCCATTTAGATTACTTATCGTGCCTGTATATCTTGTATGTTTTTCGCTAAAGAAATATTTTGATTCAAGAAAGGAAATAAGATACAAAAATGGAAAAATTATATGCGTTGGTAATTGTAACATTGGTGGCAGTGGAAAAACAGTTGTAGTAAAAAAACTTGCCGAAGAGTTACTAAACCGTAAAAAAAATGTTGTAATACTTTCACGAGGATATAAAAGAAAAAATGGAAAAAAAACAGTGATACTTTCTAACCAAACTAAAAAAGACCAATTACAGGTAACAATTTGTGGAGATGAACCATTTATGCTATATTCTGAGCTTAAAATTCCAGTAGTTGTTACTAAAAAAAAATCTCACGGTATAAATACTGCTATACAAATTTTTAAACCGCAAATAATTATATCTGATGATGGATATCAGAACTTTTCTTTTCACAAAGACATAAATATACTAGTAATCAATATGTTAACAATATCTAAATACGACACTATTTTTCCTTTAGGGAAATTGCGAGAACCTATAAGAAACGGGATTTCACGAGCTGATTATGTTATTTTAAACCATACAAAATTTGCAGAACCTAAAAAAATTTTTTATATTAAAAACATGATTCAACAATATAATCCAAACTCTAAAATAATTTCTACATTCTATGAAATAAAAAAAGTTGTCAATTTCATAACCCAACAAGAGTACTCACTTCAAGAGTTTATAACAAAAATTTCTGATCAGATAGTTATGGTCACAGGTATTGCTGAACCTATATCAGCAAAAATTATGCTTGAACATGAACATATTAAAATAAAAAAATTTTTGTCTTATCCTGACCATTACTGGTTCTCTCAAAAAGAGTTAACAAAATGGTATAAATTTAACCTTCCAATAATTGTTACACAAAAAGATGCTGTTAGATTAATACCGCTAAAAATTTATACTGAGACAAAATATTTTGAAAAAATATACTATTTAGATATTGAACTTATAATAGACGAAGGGAAAAGTTTATGGGACAATATGATAAACTCCCTATAATATTTTTAGATAGAGACGGTACAATCATAGTTGACAAAGTATATCTCAACGATCCAAATGAGGTAGAATTTATTGACGGTGTAATAGAAGGACTTAAAAAACTTTATCTGTACGGGTTTAAACTTGTTATAGTAACAAATCAATCAGGTATATCACGAGGGTTAGTACAGTTGGAAAATTTAAATTTAATTCACAAAAAGATGGTTAACGTACTGAAATCCTTTGGTATTGAAATTTATCGTATTTATTATTGCCCCCATTTACCATCAGATAACTGTTCTTGTAGAAAACCTAAAATAGGGTTGGTTGAAGAATTGTTAGATAAAATAGACGTAAATAATTCATTCGTGATAGGTGACAAAGATACTGATGTATTATTCGGTAAAAATTTAGGTGTTAAAACAGTGTTAATACAACAAAACAGAGAATTGCAACTTTCCTGTAAGCCAGATTTTATTTCTGCAGATTTTATTTCTGCAGTAAACTGGATTTTAAAAAATTGTAATTTACACAAAAACTTAAATGGTATTTAAAAAAATATTTTTTATAACAATATTTTTAGTCTCATTGAGTTTGTTTTCCACTGAATTTACTTTTATAGAAACACTAATTTTTTCTTCAAGTTGGAGTTTAAGAGAAGTTAGCAAATCAAGACCGTTTAATAATGAATTGTTGAAATACAAAATTTTTTGGGAGATTGTTCCTGTAGGTAGTGCCTTCATGGAATGTTCTACGGAAGTTGTAAATAACAAAAAGGTCTACCATATAGTAACCCAGAGTATGTCAAATCCATCTTTTGATTTGATCTATAAAGTAAGAAACAGAACCGATTCTTATGTAGATTATGAAGGATTTTATTCACTGAAATTTCTAAAAGACCAAAATGAAGCAGGTTATAAATCAAAAGATTATATTATTTTTGACCATAAAAACAATTTATGGTTTTCATTATTAGACGATACAACTGGTTTTATCCCAACTTTTGTTCAAGACGTAGTATCATCACTATACTATTTAAGATTGGAAGAACTTGAAGTTGGTAAAAAATATCAAATAAATGTTTGGACAGGGAAAATTGTTTACCCAATGGAAGTATTTGTATTTGAAAGAAAAAGAGTAACTGTTAATAATAAAATTTACAGTTGTTTCAAAGTGGAACCTAAAGTTGATATAAAAAGTTTTCCATTATTTAAACCCAGGGGACGACTTTTTGTATGGCTTACTGATGATGAATATAAAATACCTGTTCGGTTAGAAACAAAAATTTTTATAGGCAGAGTATATGCTGAGCTTATTGAATATCTCCAAAAAGAATAAAACAGTTTTTATCCAATTTTTAAATCAGATTTTTTAGTTCGTTGTTTTGCCCAATCCCAACAATATTCGTATAAATGTAGACCTTTTGACGCAGCGATAATTTCGCCGTTACCAACTCCTATTTCTGAAGCCATGTATTGTTTAAGAAGTTCTAACCCGCCAAGATTAGACGGCATCCCACCCCATAAATCCCATGAACGAAAATATACCATAAAATGTAGTTTACCATACCGTATTCTTGTATCAATAATTCTACAACATGGTGGGTCCTTAAGTTTAATATCTGTAGGCATTCCAATTTCAAGTGTACATTGGTTAGTTTCAAACCCTTCTGTTTTATAAATTCTAATAACTTCATTAATTGGATTGACTTGGCAGACAATTTCTTTTTCTTTTCCTGTTTCATCAATAATTTTTATTTTAGGATTAACTAACCGTTCACCATAAGTATAATCTTCGCTTGGAGTTTTCTGGTCTGTAAGTAAATAATTCATATATTCTTGAATATATTCCATAGAAGTAGGTGCAGGAATACCACTACCTTCGGGCATTATAGGAATAATTTGATGTTCTGGTTTACGAACACGAATAACAACATAATCAAACTCAAGTCGACGTTGTCCTGCGTAACTTCCTCTATCTACTTTGTAAACATATCCATATTCAAGTATTTTGTCCAAACATTGATACCATGCATCGTCAAGGTCAAATGCGTCAATAAAAACCGGGGTTAAAAATTTTTCATTATTCATAGAGTTATACCTCATTTTAATTTATTGAATTTTGTTATAAAATAATCATTCATCATAATCAGCAAGATATTTGTTTGGAATAAGATATTTTTTTACATATTCTTCTATTGCTATTTTAAACTCTGTTATAGTTTTTTTATATCCAGTTGAAAACAATTTCTCCATCTTTGCTTTTGTATAATATTGATATTGACGTTTAATATTTTCTGGCATTTCAATATACTCTATGTTCACAGGTTTATTTAGACAATTAAACAAAACTGTTACTAATTCATTCCAACTATGTGGAACTCCACTGCCAATATTATATATCCCATACAAACCTCTATTTTTATAAAAATGTAAAGTCATAGATACCGCATCTTTTATATATATAAAATCACGAACTTGTTCTCCATCTTTATATTCTGGTCTATATGATTTAAACAATCGCACTTTCCCAGTAGAATTTATTTGTTCATACCCTTTTATAACAAAACTACGCATCTCACCTTTGTGATATTCGTTAGGACCAAATACGTTAAAATATTTCAACCCAACAACTTTGTTAAGCCAACCATTATGTTTTACATATAAGTCAAACATATGTTTACTATAGCCATACATATTCAACGGTTTTAATAATTCTAATTTAGACTCATCGTCAGAAAATCCTTCAGTTCCATCGCCATAAGTTGCAGCACTAGATGCGTAAATAAATCTGATATTTCTTTTTATTGCATAGTGTAACAAATGTTTTGAATATTCATAATTATTTTTTATATAGTAACGAGCATCAGGATAAATTGTAGAAGTACATGCTCCTAAATGAAATATTGTATCAATTTCAAACTTGTCATATTTCCCATTTAATATATTTTGCAAAAAATCATCTTTGTCTATATAATCCAGATATTGTAGTTTAACCAAATTTTTCCATTTGTTGGTTTCATTATGAATTGAATCCACAATTAAAATATTTTTGGTAGGTGATAATCCTTCTTTTTCTCCTTTATTAAGTGCCCAAACAATTCCGCTACCTATAAATCCAGCACCGCCTGTAACTATAATAATTTTATCTTTTTTCATTTTTTTATTTACCTTCTTAAATTAAAATTTTTTATTTAACATGAAAATTCTTTAGGTAAAGTTTTTGTATATCCGAAATAATGCTTGACAAAATCCAATATTCTTTGTGCAGATTTACCATCGCCATATGGATTTTTACTATACTTCATTTTTTTATAAATTTTTTCGTCAGACAAAATTTCTTGTGTTGTAGAAACAATTTTATTTTTATTATAACCAACAATTTTTAATATTCCTGTGTTTACTCCTTCAGGCCGTTCAGTAACTTCTCGTAACACTAACGTAGGAAGCTGCAACGTTGCAGCTTCTTCTTGTAGTCCACCGGAATCTGTTAATATCAAATAGCTATTCTTAAGTAGATATACAAAATCTATATAATTTAATGGTGGCAAAATATAAATTTGTGGTTTACCTAATAGATATTTTTTGACCACTGATTGTACATTTGGGTTAGGATGAGCAGGATAAACAATAGTTACATCTTTAAACATTTTTACAATATTATTCAAAGCCATACAAATATTTACTAATGGAAGACCAAAATTTTCTCTTCTATGTGCAGTAACTAAGATAATTCTATGAGCTTTAGAAATAATATTATTTACAAAATTATATATTCTGCTGTTTACAAATTTATCACAACATTCACTAATATATTTCACAGCGTCTACAACAGTGTTCCCAGTAACAAAAATTTTATTTTTACAGGCATATTCTTTTAACAAATTTTGTTTTGCAAGTTTTGTTGGTGCAAAAAGTATATCTGAAATACAATCTACGATGACACGATTTATTTCTTCTGGGAATGGTGCGTACTTGTGATAACTTCTTAACCCTGCCTCTATATGTGCTAGACGAATTTTTTCATAATATGCAACCATTGCTGCAGTAAATGTGGTTGTAGTATCACCATGAACTATTACAAGGTCAGGTTTTTCTTTAGATAAAACCTTTTTTAATCTTTGAATACTTTCTACAGTAATATGATATAATGTTTGATTCTCAATCATAATGTTTAAATCAAAATCTGGTTTTAAGGAAAAAATTTCTAACACTTCGTCTAACATTTTTCTATGTTGTGCAGTAATACAAATTTTTATATCAAAGTGTGCTTTATCTAAAGAAAACTTTTTTATTACTGGTGCAAGTTTAATTGCTTCAGGCCTTGTACCAAATATAAACATTATAGTCTTCATTTTACTTCATTTTCAAAACGGTAAGTGCTACTGCTATGAAAGATAAAAAAAACGTGATTATATAAAAAAATAACACTGTTTCTCTTTCAGTCCATCCGTAAGATAATAACAGATGGTGTAGATGTTCCTTATCTGCAGTTGCGATACTAACACCCTTTTTTGTCCTACGAAGAATAGAAACTATTATATCAACAAAAGGCACACCAGCAACAATTATCGGTACAACAAAAGACAACATAGCTCCTGTCTTCAACACTCCTACAGTAGTAATACAACCAATAATAAACCCTAAAAACAGCGCGCCAGTATCACCCATAAAAAGTTTTGCAGGATAAAAGTTATATACCAGAAATCCTGAAGTAGCACCAGTAAGAGTAATAGAAAGTATTGATGCTAAAGTCATTTGTTGAGCTATGATACCAGTTTGTCGTTGAATTAAAGAAATTATGAAAAATGTAAAACTCGAAATAATCACTATTCCTGCTGCAAGACCATCCACACCGTCAGCGAGGTTTACCATATTCATAAACCCGCATAACCACAATATAGTCACAATTTGACTCATAATTCGTGGAAATAACAAAAACTCGTTTTTAAAAGGAAAATTTATTCCTAATATACGTATTCCATAATCTATTGCAATATACGCAACTATTACCTGTAACAAAAATTTAGGTAAAGGTTTTATTCCAGTTTTATCGTCTATAGTTCCTACAATAATTATCAACACTGAGGCAAAAAAAATTCCTAATAACTGTCTTGAGAGACTTATAGTTTCCGAACCTTCAGGCCAAGTAATGGTATATTTATAACTCATTAAACTTTTTATCTGAGGGAAAATTTTTGTAGTAATTATTAAGGTGATAAAAAAACTTAAAAAAATACCTACGCCACCCCAACGAGTAAGTTTTCTAAAATACAATTTACGTTTTGAAGGTTTGTCATATATATTAAATTTTTTAGCAATAAAGTTGCTTAATGGAACACAAAAAAGTGAAATTATAAGTGAACAGAAAAAACAAAAGATATATGTTAGCATCATAAATATTAATATTTTAATTCACTATATAACGGAAACTGTGTCAATAACATTTTTACCTTAGATTTTACATATGAAACAACTTTTTTATCTCCCCGAGATTTTAATAGTCTATCAATTAAATCCGCAATTATAGCCATTTGTGGTTCTTTCATTCCACGAGTAGTTATTGCCGGAGTTCCTATCCTTATACCTGAAGTAACTGCAGGTGGTTGAGGGTCGTAGGGGATAGAATTTTTGTTTACTGTAATATTGGCAGACTCTAAAATTTTTTCTGCTTGCTCTCCAGTAAGTTTTTGTGGTCTAAGGTCTACTAAAAACATATGGCAATCTGTGCCCCCGGAAACTATTTTATATCCTTTACGAGCTAAACAAGAAGCTAAAGCCCTTGCATTGGAAAGAACATTCGCTTGATAAAGTTTAAACTTTTCGCTCATTGCTTCCTTTAACGCAACAGCTTTTGCTGCAATAGTATGCATCATAGGTCCGCCCTGCATCCCAGGAAATACCATTTTATCTATAATAGGACCATATTTCTTTTTACATAAGATTATAGCTCCGCGAGGTCCTCTCATTGTTTTGTGTGTAGTAAAAGTAACAAAATCTGCATATGGGACTGGTGAAGGATACAACCCAGCAGCAATAAGTCCTGCGTAATGAGCCACATCGGCTAATAAAAAAGCATTTACTTCGTCACATATCATTCTAAACTTCTCCCAATCAATTATTCGCGAGTATGATGAGGAACCTGCAACAATAAGTTTAGGTTTATATTTTTTTGCAAGACGAGCTACTTCTCGGTAATCAATAACCTGTGTTGTTTTAGTAACATTTATAGGTACTACTTTGTAATACTTACCTGAAAAACTTGTAGGATGGCCATGAGATAAATGTCCACCGTGAGATAAATGCATACCCATAATAGTATCACCAGGCTTCAATACAGCGAAATATACTGCCATATTTGCTTGTGTACCTGAGTGTGGTTGAACATTAGCATATTCTGCATGGAACAACAATTTTGCACGTTCTATTGCTAACGATTCTACTACATCCATATACTGACATCCACCATAGAACCTTCTGCCGGGATATCCTTCCGCATATTTATTTCCTAAAACAGACCCTTGCGCTTCCATAACTGCTAAAGAAGGAAAATTTTCAGAAGCAATTAATTCCAACGAATCTCGTTGTCGTTGTAATTCTTGTTTTATCGCTTCATATATTTCAATATCTACCTTTTTAAGATGGTTCATTCTTAATCTCCTTTCTTAGAACATCATAAATAATTTTTTCTACAACAATTTCTACACATATTTTTATTTCTTCAGCAGTAGACAAATATACAGCTTCCGGCTGGCCAATAGGGTCGAAAATTTCTGGTTGAGAAAAAAAACCTGCATATTCTTTCAACAAAAAAGTTTTATATCTGTATTGTGGGAAAAATTTGTCAATAAATTCTATTTGTAACATATCCATAACTAAGATAAGATTTGCATCGGCCAAAATTTCTTCTGAAATCTTTGTAGGAATATGTGTATGTATATCTTTTTGTTTTATCTGATATAACTCATATAATTTTTTGATACTTTCTGGCATTTTAAAACTTTTATCTGCAACGATACCACATGAAAAAACATTAATATTATTGATTCCGCGTTCTGCTAAAAGTTTCTTAGTATACCCTTCAGCAAAAACGCTACGGAAAACGTTACCTGAACATACATATATAAGTTTAAAAGTTTGATTATTGTTCATGTTTTATACTTAGAATTAATCTCTACATATTCTTTTGACAAATCTGTGGTATAAAAACTATATGTAGAAGAAAATTTATTTTTTTTAATATCTATTACAATTTTATAAAACTTTTTTCTCATTATTTTGTTAACAACACTATCTGAAACAAAATTGTTATGACCATTTTTCACCACCTGATATGGTCCAATCCATATATCAATTTTATTTATATCTACAGAAACACCACAACGACCTATCGCAGATAGAATTCTACCCCAGTTAGGGTCTGCACCATATATTGCAGTTTTTACTAACAACGAAGAAGAAATTGTTTTAGCAATTTTTCTTGCTTCATCAACTAAACAATTTTTAATTTCTAATTCAACAACTTTAGTTACACCCTCACCATCAAATAACAACTGTTTTATAATTTCTACTACACTTTTTTCTATAGAATTACAAAATTTTTTATATTCAAGGCTATTAAAAGAATTTATTTTTTTATTTTTAGCACAACCGTTGGCTAAAAAAAATACTGTATCATTAGGTGAAGTATCTCCATCAATACAGAAAGAATTAAATTTAGGAACTAAAATTTCGGTTACAATTTTGTCAAGACAAACTTGCGAAATATTTATATCCGAAATAAAAAATATTAACATTGTAGCATGGTTTAACTTTTTTTGTTGGAACTTTATTTTTTGACGATTAAAAAAATCCAGTTCTGGAGCAATCATACCTGAACCTTTTGCAAAACATAAAGTAGTTACATGTTTACCATCAATTACAATCCTATCTGCTATAATTTTTTCTTTTGTATCAGTAGTCATTATTGCCTGAGCAAAATTTTTTATGTTTGAAACTTTTCTTTTCAATAAATTATCTATCCCAATAAAAATTTTTTGTTTTGGCAATAATTCGCCAATTACACCTGTTGATGCAATAACAACCTCGTGTTTCTTTACTGAAATTTTTTTAGAGACATAACTACAGATTTCTCTTGTATCTTTCAATCCCTGAGGACCAGTTGCAGTATTTGCACAACCTGAATTTGCTATTACACATCTTACCTGGCCAGATTTTAACAAATTCTCTCGTGACACAATTATAGAGTTTGAAATTAGCAAATTAGTAGTATATGCACTAGAACATATTGCTGGGACTTCAGAAATAATAATTCCTAAATCTTTTTTAAAATCTTTTTTTATACCGCAATGTGTTCCATTTATGTAATATCCTTTAGGAATTGTTAATAATTTCATAAATTTTCAAAATGTGTAATTTTTTTTATTTCTTTATATCTTTGTAGAATATCTTCATATGTTATAGAACTTATCTTTTTTACTCCGAATTTTTCTACACAGAATGAACCCATTACAGTACCTAAAATTATCGCTTTACGAAGAATCTTATTGTTAAACTTACCCACTTTAGTCACATATCCCATAAATCCTCCAGCAAAACTATCTCCTGCTCCCGTAGGATCAAAAACATTCTCTACAGGATATGAAGGAACTATAAAAATATTATCTTTATAACTACATATTGCTCCATATTCACCACGTTTGATTACAATCGTTTTGGGTCCCATTTTGTGTATACATTTTGCTGCTTTTATTATATTAGATTCTTCTGCGAGTTGTCTTGCCTCTGTCTCATTGATTAACAATATATCTACTATTTTTAATGTTCTTTTCAACTGTGTTTTTTTATTTTCAATCCAATAATTCATTGTATCACAAGCAACAATTTCAGGCTGTAACATTTGTTTGTAAACATGATATTGTAACTCTGGATCAATATTTGCAAGAAAAATATTTTTTATATTTTTATATTGTTGAGGAATTTTAGGATTGAAACTTTTAAATACATTAAGTTGAGTCTCAATAGTTTGTGCAGAATTTAAATCATATAAATAATGTCCACTCCAACGAAAAGTTTTACCATTGGCAACTTCAACTCCAGTAATATCTATATTATGCCGTTTAAGAAGTGATAGGTACGATTTTGGAAAATCTTCTCCAACTACAGCTACTATACAAGGTTTTATAAAATAACTTGCTGCAATTGAAGAATATACTGCTGAACCACCAAGAGTTTCTTTTACTTTACCAAATGGTGTTTCAATTGTATCTAATGCTATAGAGCCTACTATTAATAAACTCATATTTCAAAAATATTTTTTTACTAATAGTTTAACTTTTTTTAACGTTTTGTCAGGTATTTTATCTTTCTGAGTGAAAATTGCATATTTTAGTGCATCTTTACATTCACATTTACGTGGCATTTCTGTATCAATTCTTGAAATTACCAATTTCAGCAGTTTCTTAGAATTTTCTACATTTGCACGAAGATTTTCTACAACTTCTGCAATTGTAACTTCTTGTCCTTCTTTCCATACATCATAATCTGTAACTAACCCTATTGTAGCATAACACATTTCTGCTTCACGGGCAAGTTTAGCCTCAGGCAATGCAGTCATCCCTACAACACTGAACCCTAATTGTCTATTAACCTGTGATTCTGCTTTAGTAGAAAACTGTGGTCCTTCAATACATACATAAGTACCACCAAAATGTACGTTAATACCAAGTTCTCTACAACAATCAAAAATCAATTTTCTTAAATTATAACAATATGGTTCTGCAAACGAAACATGGCACACAATACCGTCACCAAAAAAAGTATGTTTTCTTAACTTTGTTCTATCAAAAATTTGATCCGGTAGGATAAAATCTCGTGGTTTAATTTCTTCCTTTAATGAACCACAAGCAGAAATGCTTAACAAATATTCAACACCAAGAAGTTTCATTGCATAGATATTTGCCTGAGAATTTATTTCAGAAGGCATAATTCTATGTCCACGACCATGTCTAGGTAAAAAGGCAACTTTTTTACCTTCCAGTTCACCTACAACAATTTTATCCGATGGATTACCAAACGGTGTTTTTATATTATACTCTTTTAATTCTTTTATTCCTTCAATATTATAAACACCGCTACCACCTATAATACCTATTTTAGCCACAGGAAGTTTATTTATAGATTTTTTTTTCATATTTCCTCTCCTAAAAAAATTTTTAAATTGTATTTAATCGTCAAAGGGAAAAACATATTTTATGAGAGATTAAAACAAAATTTATGTAAAAAAATAAGATAAAACTTGCAGCTATATTTTAATAACTTCTTTAAACACTTCAAAAAAATTTGAGATTACTACCAAAAAAGGTAGATTACTTTGTCTTGTTTTCAATTCTGCGGCACGAGGATGTCCCCCTCCAGTAATTTCATCTCCATAGCCAAATTTTGTTACCAACTGTTGCGCTAATTTTGAAGCAAGATTACCAAGATGTATTTTATCTGTATTACTTCTAAAAGAAATATGAACACTGCCAGTAGGTTCTAAATTTATCATAACTAATATTGCTTCTTTATTTTCTGCGTATTCATATAATTTTAATGAACCTACCATTGGCATAAGTCGGACTTTATTACCTACAAACAAGTATATCTTTACACCATCAAACTCACCAGTAAATATTGTATTTTTATCAAATAACTGTTCTGTTTCGTTCCAGTCAAGGTTAAAATAGTTATAAATTTTTTTAACTATATTCCGAGTTTTTTTATCTAACAATTTTATAAATTGTATAACAGAAACAATTTTCTTTAATTTTATATCTTTTAAAAAAGTAGTGAAACAAAATTCTGGTTGGTTAATATTTTTAAGTTCACTATCGTAGTCATTATAAAAATATTGAAATCCCCCTCCTGTTAATGCAAAAAATAGTTCCGCAAGATAATTTAATAAACAACTTTTATGCTGCTGTGAAACATCAAACATAGTAATCTTTTTATTTTTTATTGGTGTTAACAACCATTTATATTTCTTAACGATTTTTTCTTCAACAAATGGTTGACAAAATTCTGGAATATAATTATTCAACACATCTACTGCCCAGTCACACCTTAAACCTATCAAAGCTAAAAAATCGTCATAAGTGTTTGGTATATTAAACAACGAAGACAATATATGGACTAATAAACTTGTTGAACAAGGAGTATGTCTTTCTAAAGAAGGGTTATATACTATAAGATTAGTAAAATCTTTTCCTATAGGTGGATGATGATCTATTACAATTATATGTCTTATTATAGAAGTATATGAATTATACTTCTCTAGTGTGCCTTTGTCTATAATAAACAAAATATCTGGATTGTATTTTTGTACTACATTTTTAATCTCTTCAATTGTGAGTTCGTACTTCTGTGGTAGTATAATTTCATTTTCAAGTCCAAGTTTATCTGTTAACCGTTTAAATATAATCGCTGCAGTAACACCGTCAGGATCATCATGAGAAAAAGTAACAATCCTTTTCTTATTTGATTTTTTATTTTTTTCTTCAAACAAAATATCATAAATTTGTCCTAATGAAGGAAATTTTTGTTTTTGTTGTTGTACAAATTCTTTATATTTCATAAAAATTAAATCACCGGTTGTAAATCTAAAATTATAATTTTAAAACCAGTTTTAGTTCTTTCATCTAATTCAAGTTCACCTATAATATCAAAATAAACAAAATTTTTTATAATATCTTGAATATTTGGCAGATCCCAACAAACTGCTTCTATTTGTTCTTTAGTCGTATTTAGACTCAAATTTAACCATGCATACTTGTTTTTTTCTCCAATATATTTCCAATTAGTAATTTTAACATTTTTTAACAAAAAAATAGGGTAAGGATTTTCAGCTCCACAGGGTTCTAAAAACTTCAGTTCTTTAACAAATTCCAAATTTAAATATTCTTTTGGTAGTTCGCAGTCTATTTCTAACTGTGGTGGAGTTACAACAAGGTCTTTTTCTAACTTCTTTATTTCTGTTTTAAACAGTTGTATATTATTTTTTGGTATTGTTACTCCACATGCATTTTCATGTCCACCAAATTTTTTATATAAATAATCCAATTGTTTCATCAGCTGGTATATATTTATTCCTTTAGGTGACCTTGCAGCACCTATAGCTTCGTCTCCATCTAGTATCAATAATACTACTGGACGATTAAATTCTCTCATAATATGGTTAGCAACGACACCAGTAACCCCATGTTCAATATTTTCTGCTACTACAACTAATATTAAATCTTTTTCTATATCACATTGTTCCTCTATTAATTCATAAAATTTTTTAATATTAGTATTTTGCAAATTTTTCCGTTGTTGGTTAATTTCTAACAGTTCACAAAAATATTTTCTTGCTGTAGAGTCGTCTTCGGAAATTAAGAAATTTAC
>CALJEJ010000030.1 GCA_938074745.1 uncultured Endomicrobiia bacterium | reverse complement strand
TTTCAGAAATTTTTCTATAAAATTCTTAATTTTAAACCAAAGCAAAGAAAAAACTAACATAAAAATTACAAAAATGACTAAAGCATACCAGTATTCCATTAAAACAGTAACCACCATTGATAAAAAATGAGTAGGAACTTCAAAAATTTCAAATGATAAATGTTTGTTTCCGTATTCGTAGTAAAAAATATCTGTGAAAAGAAAAGCATAAGTTAACACAGAAAAGATAACTATAAAAAACCATAATATTTTTGAAAATATTTTATTTTCTTTCCATCTTCCAGGGAGATGTAAAATCAAGAAGAAAATTCCAAAGACCAAAGAGATTGTTGAAAGGTCAAATCTTAAACCAACAATAAAAGATAAAAAATTTTCTATAAAGGAGAAACCTTTAAAATAGTTCCTATATTTAATAAAGAAAATTAATCTCATCAATCCAAAATAAAATAAGTTATATATCACAAAACTTAAAAATATTAAGAAGGATTTTGGTGGAGAAAAAAATTTTAATATATTTCTCTTCAATTGCATTGTAAAACTCTTTCTATTATTTTACTCATTTCTTCAATTCGTTTTTCCTAAGTAAAATTTTTTGCAAGTTCAATCCTTTGATTTTTAAATTCTTCATTATCTTCATTATGAGGCTGTAGAGCAGTAGACGGCGCTTAAGCGCCGTCTACAATTTTTGGCATTTTAATCATAGCATTTTCTGAACCTTTTCTAACAAATTCATCACCAGGTTTTTATGATGGTTAAGCAACTTTTGTGTTTTTGCTTCAAAACGGATAACAAGTGAAGGTTGAGTATTTGAAGCACGCACAAGACCAAACCCGCCATCAGAAAATTGTACCCTTACACCGTCTATATCCAGATATTTCAATTTCATTTTTTTTAACTCTTCTTTAAGCAGTTCTACTACTTTAAATTTTTTTTCATCTGGACAATCCAGACGTATTTCAGGCGTATTGTATGTTTTTGGTATGAAACTTATGATTTTATCTAACGGTTTATTTTCCAACCCTATAATTTCTAAAAGTCGTAATGATGAATATATCGCATCGTCAAACCCGTAATATTTGTCGTTAAAAAACATATGTCCACTCATCTCGCCTGCAAGCAAAGCATTTTCTTGTTTCATTTTTTCTTTTATTAACGAATGTCCTGTACGATATATTATTGCTTGCCCACCAAACTTTTTTATCCCGTCAAACAATGTTTGAGAACATTTCACTTCAGCAATAAATTTAGGTTTAGGTTTTGTCCCAAATTCTTTTATTACATATTTAGAAAATAACAACAACAACTTGTCTCCATAGACAATTTCTCCTTTACTATCTACAGCACCGAGACGGTCTCCGTCACCATCATAGCCAATACCACATAACAGTTTTTTTGTTTTCACAATGTTAGAAAGTTGAGTTATATACTGTGGCACTGTAGGGTCAGGATGATGGTTCGGGAAATTACCATCAGGTTCAAAAAATAGTGCTTCATACTTTATTTCTAAATTCTCAAGTATCCGTTTGATAACAGGACCTACTGTTCCATTACCACAATCTATTGCTATAACAGGTTTTGAAAATTTTTGGTATACTCGTCGTAATTTACTAAAATGGCCTGTAAGAAACATTACATAATCAGAAATAATATCGTAGGTTACTATTTTACCTTTAGCAGCAGTGGTTATCTTTGTATCAATTGAAGTAGCGATTTTATAAATTTCTTTAATTTTTTCTGCGTATAACGCATATGGGCCTAAACAAAGTTTCATCCCGTTAAACTGTGGTGGGTTGTGTGAAGCAGTAATTATTATTCCGCCGTCAGGCCTTTGTTTTTTTTCTTCTATTGGAACCAGGTTTGTAAATAACGAAAAGTATAACACAGGTGTAGGTACCATACCTAAATCAATAACATTTATCCCTTTGGCTATCAATCCTTCAACCACACCATCTTTTATTTCCGCAGAACTTTTACGAACATCCATACCTACCGTAACCCAGATATCTTCTTTCTTTTTTGTCTGTTTTATAAGATACTCAGCAAACGCTAAAGCAATTTTGTATGCTACTTCACCATTTATTTCCTGAGGATATACTCCACGAATATCGTATTCTCTAAATATTGTCTCTTTCATAGTAGTAACTCTCCTTTAATTTAGTTATTTGTCCGTTTATAATCATCTTGTAAACGAATAATATCATCTTCTGCAATATATCTTCCACGAGAAATTTCTATCAATTCAGTTGTTTTATTATACGGATTTTCTAACCTGTGGGGAGTTTTTTTAGGAATAATTATATCCTCCCCGGGATGCAAAATATACTCTTTATTTTTACATATAACTTTTGCCTTGCCTGAAACTACAAACCAGTGTTCTATACGTTTATTATGTTTTTGCAAACTTAATTTTTTGTGAGGTAATACATTTATTAACTTAACTTTATAGCCTGGTTTAGATTCTAACACTGTATAAAATCCCCATGGACGTAAAGTAGTTTTGTGATACAACACTGTTTCTTCTTTTTCTCCCAACATACTTACTATCTGACGAACTTTTTCAACGAATTTTTTAGATATTACCAACAACGCATCTTCTGTATCTACAATTATCAAATTGTTCAACCCAGCAGTTGCAATAATTCTTTTATCTCCGAGCACAGTAATGTTTTTACTCCCAATATCTACACTCCGCGCTTTAATAACATTTTTATTCTTATCAGCAACAAAAATTCTTTCTATTGCAGACCAGTTACCTACATCATCCCAAAAAATATTCAACGGTATTACTACAATTTTATCTGTCTTTTCCATTAAACCTTTATCAATAGAAATGTTTTCAATTTTTGAATATATTTCTTTCAACGATGACGGTTTCAAATCCCAGTTATAAATTATTTCATACATTTTAGGTTGATATTTTTTTAGTTCCTCAAACAGTATTGAAGGTTTTAATATAAACATTCCACTATTCCAGAAAACATTTTTTTTCTTTAATAATTTCTTAACAGTTTCAATTTTGGGTTTTTCAATAAATCTTTCTACTTTATAAACATTTGAATAATTTTCTAACTTATCAGCCACCTTTATATACCCATACCCAGTTTCTTCTCGTGAAGCTACAACACCAAAAGTTACAATATAACCTCTTTGAGCAACTACAACAGCCTTCTTCACAAATTGGACAAACTTAGTTTCATTTTTAATCCAATGGTCGGAAGGAAATATACCCATCACTTCATCACCATATTTTTCTAACACAAGTTTTGCCATAACACTTATTGCAGGAAGAGTATTTTTCATCTCAGGTTCTGCAATAATGTTTTCTTTATTAAAATTTATATTTAAATCTTGAATATTCTCTTCTACAAGAAATCTATGTTCTTTGTTTACAATTATAAAAATATCTTCTATAGAAGAAATTTTGTTCACCCTAAGAAAAGTTGATTGCAAAAAGGTATGTTTATTATTAAACTTTATCAAAAACTTAGGCCAGTACTTCCTTGATACAGGCCAAAGCCGTGTCCCCGCACCACCTGCTAAAATTATTGATATCATAGTTTCCTCCTACAAATTTTCTCAACAATCTCTTTTATATTTTTTATAAAAACTTGTTTAGAAAATTTCAACGAATGTTGTCGTATTTGGTTCCTATCAAATTTAAGATTAGAAAAATTTTCTACTGCCTCAATAATACTTTCCGGCGTTTGCAAGTCAAAAAAAATGCCAGTCTGGTTTTCTACAACAGTTTCCAACGCACCTCCTTTACGATACGCAATTACTGGTGTACCACAAGCTTGTGCTTCTAGTGGGACTATACCAAAATCTTCTTCTGTTGGAAAAATTAACGCTTTTGCATTTTGATAATAAAATCTTAAACTTTCGTTTTCTTGCCAGCCAAGAAATTCTATGTTGTTGTATCCTCTTGCAAGAGATTTTAAATAACTTTCCTGCTGACCATTACCTATAATTTTTAATCTATATTTTAATTTTTTAAATGCTTCAATTACAATATCAACTTTTTTATAAGGAGCAAACGCTGAAACTACAAGAAAGTAATCTAAAGTAGGTTGTTTACTATAGTTTGGAACGAAAAAGTCAGTATCTACCGGAGGATAAATTACAACTGAATCACGGTTGTAAATTCGTTTTATTCTTTCTTTCACATTGTAAGAATTTGCAATAAAATAATCTACATTTTGTGCTGTTTTAAAATCCCAATTTTGTAAAGGTTTTCTTATAAATTTCATCACGAGTTTCGCAACAAAAGAAGAGTCAGAATTTTTGCCAAAATATAAATCGTACATATCCCAAATATATCTCATTGGTGTATGACAGTAACATATATGAATAACATCTTCTTTTACTTTTATTCCTTTTGCTACACAATGGTGTGAACTTAAAACTAAATCATATCCTGATAACTTAAACTGTTGTATAGCAAATGGCATTAAAGGTAAATAATACCTATAATTTTTTTCCACATTAGGTAAGTATTGAATAAAGGAAGTATAAATTTTTTTAGTTTCAATAGTTTTTGATACTTTCCCACCAATATGGACTAAAGTATAGATTTCAGCATGAGGGAAAATTTCGCATAACGTTTCAAGCACTTTTTCTCCACCACGCATACCTGTAAGCCAGTCATGTACTAAAGCTACTTTCATAAAATATTATACGAAAACAAAACTCCTAAAGTTCTATAATCCTTTCCGTGAAAAGGGAATATATATCGTTGATATTTCCCCGCAGGAGTAAAAGGTTTTTCTACTACAATTTTTATAATAGAATTATTTTTTATATTTTGTAACTCTATAGTTGACCACTCAAACGCAACTAAATTTATCTCATCATATTTTTTGTCATCAATGTATATTTTAACTTTTTGATTTTTTATTCTGTGAGGGTTTAACTTCAAAATAATTTTTTTGCCATTAATATTTTTTATAATTATAACTCTATCGCTCCAGCTAACTTCTTCATTCCCAATTTTTTCTTTTTGATACAGGCCAGCACAACTTGAATATTTAAAAATTTCAGTTTTATTTGAATCTTTGAAAAAATTAAAAAAGGAAATTATTAAAAAAATAAAAACTAAACATAATGAAGTTATATTAAAATATCTATAAACTTTAGAAGTTTTCTCTGCAAAAAACAAACCTAAATAAATCCAGAAAAGTAAGTTCGTTTCTTCTGCTTCAATATGATGACCAAAAAATAATACTATAAGAAAAGAAATGATGACTAAGAAATAAATATATTTTGTCTGACTTAAAACAAAAAAATGATATAGTAGAGAAATAACAAGTAAAATAAACACAAGCGTTCCTAAAATACCTATCTCTGCTAAAAATTGAATATATGTATTACATGCGTTATCCGAAGCTATCCAAACAGGATTGATGTTAGAAAATTCTTTATATACACTTTTTATTCCTTTCCCAACAAGAATGTTAGTTTTAAATACTTTTAACCCTGTCGACCAATAAAGTTTTCTTTCATTTATTTGAACAAAAGGATTTTTGTTAAACATTCCCTCTATCCTTTTTACAGGATAAAATTTCCCCATTGTCAATATTACAGTTAAAATTAGTATAGCAAAAACTAAAATTTGATTTAGTTTTAACATTCTTTTCATTTTTATAATATAAAAAAAACTATAAAGGATACCAAATATACAAACACATAATACACCACTTCTTGACCCTGTGAGGAAAAGAGAAAATGTGGATAACACAATAGATATAAAATATATAATCTTGTATATACCATTTTGTGATTTAGTAAATTGGTAAACAAACATTGGTAAAGTAATAGCTGTAGATAAAGAAAAAGAGTTGAAATCTGAAAATAACCCGTTAACACGTTTCTCCCACGGAATAATAAACCCAAACATTCCTTTTATAATTTCTAAAGCTTGTAAAATCCCTACAATAGAAGATATTATCATCCCTATACTTAAAAATAAAAAAATTTTTTCTTCTTTTTTATCAGTAAAGAAAACTATAAAAAAAACTACAATAGCACAAGATAACGGAAATAAAACATAGCCTACAATATGAAACACAATCTCAATATTACTCATTCCTGCAGAGTTTACTGTCCATACTATCCTGGGCCACAATAACCTCAATATATGAAAAATTCCTGAAATAATATTCACTAACCAAAAAGATATGACTACATAAAATACTGTATCAAAAATATTAACTTTCTTAAAATTTTCATTTTTGTCTTTTGTAGTTAAATATCCTAACAATAAACACATACATACAAATGATAATGTAGGATACAAATGGGGTGAAAATCTGGTAAATCCATTAATTGTTGGAATTAAAATAAAAATTGGATAATAATTTCTAAATATATATCCGTATACAAAAGCTGCTATAGATAAAAAAAGTAAAATGATATTAAAATAAAACTTTCCTTTTGCTGGAGGACAAAACCATAAAAAAATTAAGCACAAACTTAATATAACAAAGATTAAACCACGCTTAAATTTACTCATATTTTGCTAAAAACTTCCAAATGTTTTTTTGCAGATATCTCCCAACGAAAATTTTTTACATGTTGTAACCCTTTTTGTCGCAATGTATCCCTTAACTGGGAATCTTCTATAACTCTTATTAACCCTTCTTTTATACTTTCAACACTGTAAGGATCAACATAATAAACAGCATCTTTACACACTTCTTTTATTGCTGGTATTTCTGAAGTGATTACAGGACAACCACAAGCCATAGATTCTATGTTAGGCAAGCCAAACCCTTCATACAATGAAGGATATACACTTGCTAATGCAAGATTGTAAAGAAATGCTAATTCATAATCTTCAACATATCCAAGATAAACCACATTTTTTTTTAGTTGTGAAAGTAATTTTTTTGCTTCAACATTTTTCCATCCGTGAAATCCTGCAATAACAAGTTTTATTTCCTTTTTAATATTTTCTGGTAATAATTTATACGCTTCTAAGAGACGTATTAAATTTTTTCTTGGTTCTAAACTGCCTACAAAAAGAATAAAATTTTGTGGTAAAAATTTTTCTGCTGAATATTTTTTTATTGTATTTTTATCTATAGTTTTAAATATGTGATTATCGTAACCATTATATATGTATAAGATCTCTCCCTTGTATCCTTTAATGAACTGTTGTGCTTGATGTTTTATAAATTCTGATACTGTAATTATCACATCTGACCTATAGATATTTCTCCAGAAATATTTTGAAAAATATAATATCCTATCTTTAGGATGCCATTGTGGATACAAGTAAAACGAAAAATCGTGTATTGTAGTGACAACTTTTTTAGATTTTATTTCTTGAAGTGGAATAAAATTGGGTTCAAAATATAAGTCGTAAAAATTTTCAAATGTAAATAATGGCCTAACATAAGTTTTTAAAACATATCTAAAAATTCGGTCAACTTTTTGTCCTAAAGATGTCTCTAAGAGTCTGTTAAATAAAAATATTTTATTTTTTTGTTTTACTATTTTTTGTCCAAATTTACTAAAAAAACGATATTCCCTCCAAGGTAGTAAATCAAACAGATTTATATCATTAAAGAATACTTTTTCACTTACCCCGATACCATAATAAAAATAATATTCGTTCTTTTTATCAATTTTTTTTATATTATCTACAATATTAAATAAATACCTTCCTACGCCGGTAATCTTTGACAGCAGTGGAATTGTGTTGACTATGATTTTCATATAAAAGTTACCCTATCTATAAAAATTGTCAACCATAAAGATATTGAAATTACATAAGCGAAAATACGTATTTTACTTCTTGTAGATGCCAAAATTATAAAACTTACCAAAAAAAATTCAGGCACTGTTCTAAAAATGTTAAAAATATCCGCCCAAATTTTATCTGTAGTAAAAAATAATACTAAACAATAAACTATCCATATTATTTTTATGTAAAGATTATCAAACTTACCTAAGTTATACAATACTGAAATACATAGAATAAAGTTTAAAATTGTCACTATTAAAATTGCAATTTTTTTATAATATACTGGCTCATAAAATCCAGATTTTATATACGAAAACAAACCACTAAAAGGTAAACCAAAATTTTGTTTACCCTGGATAAAGGGAAAGCTAAAATAATGTTGAGTATATGAGCCTTTCCAAGTATAATACAAAAAGATTTGCCAAATTATATAAATAATTATAGGTAACAATAAGAAGAAAATTTTATTTACTTTTTGTTTATAATAAAAAAGTGAGACTAATAAAATACATATGAACATAAACAAACTTGTTTCTTTGGCTAAAACTGCCATAATAGAAAAAATACAAAATAACAATTTTTTATTTTTTAAAAAATACAAAAGTGAAGTTAAGCCAAATCCCACTGCTACAATTTCTGTAAGATTCCTAGATAATGTTAACAAAAATCCTGGATATAACCCAAACGCTATAAGTTCTAAATATGAAAAATTAAAAAATTCTGCTAATTTAAATAAAACAGCAATTATAAATATTATACCAAAATAATTTACCAATATCATCACCCACGCAACCAAATTCTCTCTACCAAATAATGATAACATCCAAACTAATAATGGATACATAATCCGTTGTTGACGATAAGCTGGTGCATCAATACTAATACCGTACTCCTTCAGTTTTGAAGTAAACGGATTTAAACTTAACCTGTAATAAAACTGTCCATCGTAACCATATTCAGTTTCTATTACCAAATCTTGTGGTGTAGTTTTTTTATCACAAAAAACCTTCCCTGCACAAATAAAATATGTAGGATTAAAATTAAAATGTCTTAACCTTAAAAAACAAAAAATAAAATATAAACTTGCTATAAATATTAACAATTTATTCCTAGTAAGAATTTTCACTTTTGTTAAACTTTTTGTTGTTATAATTCTATCAAAAATTTTTCTACTTCATTCCTATCACAGCACAGTCTGGGAAAACGTTAGGAGTAAAATTTTTACTTTTTTGACTATGACTTAAATATAAAATAGAAACATTATTAAATCCAACAAACTCTAAAAACATACTTAAAAATTCTGGCATTAAAGGTAAATTATGTGAAGGATCCAACCAGTAATTTACATTCGCTGTTGGATTTTTAACATTAACAGTTTCAATTATAATGTATCCACCAGAAGAAATTTTTCTATAACACAACTTAACAAACTCGTTTAAACTCCTTCTTTCAAAATGTTCAATCACTTGTATACAAGAAATTCCTGCGAAAAAATTATCTTCAACGTAAGATAAATAACTTATTGCATCAATATTTATCACATTTAATCCTTTTTTCAGACATAATTCTACAAACACCTTATTCGAGTCAACACCAACACATTTTATCCCTTGTTCAGATAAAAATTCTAAAAACTCACCTCTACCACATCCTATATCTAACCAAGATTTTTCTGGATTATTTTTCTGTGCTTGTTTTACATATTCAATATATACTTTTTGTCTTTCTTTTATATCTTTACTTTTTCCACGAAATATCTGTTCAAATAAAAAATAAAAAAGTTCATCATTATATTTTTGTTTCCATTCTTTAAAATTAAACTCTGAAATTTCCGTAATAGTTTGTTCAATACTTTTTTTTAAAAAATTTTCTGTAATTTTTATTAGATTATGTTTTTCTGTTTTGTTAAGAAGTTTCCGTATAATATTCCACAACCTCATAAGGATTACCATCTTTTATAATTTCTCCTTCTTTAACAAGTATTACCCTATCACAAATTTTAGTTATAGCATCCATATCATGACTTACAAAAATTATAGTTTTATCTTTATTTTTAATTTCTTCAATTTTTTTATAACATTTTTTTTGAAAATCTAAATCACCTACTGCTAAAACTTCATCAATTAACAAAATATCTGCCGGAATATGAACTGATACAGAAAACCCTAACCTTGCAAGCATACCGCTTGAATACGTCCTTAAAGGTTGGAAAATAAAACCATCCAACCCAGAAAACTCTATTATTTCATCAATTTTTGACAATATTTCACTTTTTGTTAAACCTAAAAGTATTCCATTAAGAATAATATTTTCATATCCAGTAAGATCAGGATGGAACCCTGCCTCAAGTTCTAAAAGTCCAACAACTTTCCCTTCTACATAAACTTTACCTAAGGAAGGTTTTAAAACTTTAGCTATAAGTCCTAAGATAGTACTTTTCCCTGCACCATTCTTACCTATTATTCCTACAGTCTGTTTACGGTAAATTTCGAAACTAACATTTTTTAAAGCACAAAATTTTTGTCGTTTTAGATTTTTTATTACCGAAGGAAGGTTAAATAAAAAATTTTTTATCCCGACAAAGTTATGATATAAAGTATAATATTTTGTAACATTTTCAAACTTTATCACACAGCTGCTTTCTTCTTTCATACAACTTCAGCAAATCTCCATTCTAAAATTTTATAAACACTTTGCCCAATTAAAAAAATCATTATGCTAAAAATTAAAGTTGCAATCATTATTTCAAACTGAATCCTGTCAAAAATAAACATATTTCTATACAATATTACAAAATTTGACATCGGATTAAATAAAAGAAAAATTCTATATCTTTGTGGCACCATCTCAGGAGAATAAATTATCGGTGTCAGATAAAAAAGCAAATTTGTAAAAACAACAACCAACCTTTCTAAATCACGAAAAAATAAGTTTATAGAACTAACAATTAAACATATACCTGATATAAATAAATATTGTAGTACTACAACAAAAGGAAATAAAATTAGATATAAAGAAATTTTCTGACGATAAATTAATATAAATAAAAATATAACTGGCGTTGCTAAAACAAAATGTACCAAATCATTAAGAACCATAGAATAAATCAAACTATCTTTTGGAAATTTAATTTTTTTTATCAAAGTAGCATTGTTGAGAAAAAGATTTGTAGAAGCATAAACTGAATTTGTAAACCACTGCCAACTAAACAAGCCTGTAATCAAGAATAAAACATAATTTTCTATTTTTAATCTCATAAAAATTTTAAAGGCAACAAAAAATACTATTGCTAAACTTAACGGACTTAAGATTGACCACAAATAACCTAATATACTATTTTTATATCTTACTTTAAGCTCTTTTTTTGCAAGTTCTAATATAAGGTCTACAATATACTGAATTTTTCTATTTTTAAATCTCATATCTTTATAGTTCTTCTTTTGACACAGTTATCGTGCCAACTTTACCCATAATTTCAAATGAAGATTGTTATTTTTTTACTTATGTATAATGGTTAATTATTGAGTCAATCGTCAAGTGAAATCAATCTATACAATTATACAGGTTATCAATTTATTTTCGGGACAAAATTTTTAGGATACTTATTGTAGAAGCGACCTGTAACGATGGGTCTTCAACAGAAACAAATTTTTCTAATAAGGAAATATCATTTTTTGTCCCATATTCTCCTAAGGATTTTATACAATATATAACCACATCAGTATCTGTACTATTTAACCCTTTTTTAATTATTTCAATTCCAGTATAGTCGTTCAACATAAGTAAGGATACTGCAGCATTTATTCTTACACGACCATTATAATCATTTAAATATTCAATTAAAACTTTTTTAATTTGGCTTAGATATAAAGATTTTGCTGTATCAGTAGAAGATAACAACTCTCTTCCCATAAATCCTAACCCTTCACTTATAGCTGCTCTTATACTATCCTCTTTGTTATTTTTCAGATAAATAATGTCTTGTAATGCAATCGCAGAACCTATTTTACATAAACTTGTTATTGCTTCAACACATACCTCTTTATTTGAATCTTTCAACCTCAACATCAACGGTTGAACTGCATTTGTATCCCTTAATTCACCTAGATATTTTACTGCACTCAACCTAACTTTAGGATTTAAATCTTTTAGTCCAGAATAAAAAAATTCTTTTATTTCTTCAACAAGTGCAATCTTACCTTTTAACATTAAACCATATAGCACAAAATATACTGCGTCTACAATTGTACCATCAGGGTCATTTTTGTATTTCCACAACAAAGCAACTATTTTTGTATTACCTACTTCGCCTAACATTTTTACTGCTTCTGCTCTAATAAGGTTTTTAAGATAAAGTTTTGCTTTCCCTAAAGGACTTTGAGGATTTTTAACTACAGGTTTTGTTTCTAATATGTTTATTAAAACATTTACTGCAGCAGTATCTTTGTAGACTTTTGCTAGTAAATATGCTGATTTTATTCTTATATTATCATCTACTTGTTGAAGGTCAGTTTTATATGCCATTTTTTTTAATATCGGAACAAAATTGTCCAAATTTATTCCTTGAGTTAAGTTTTCTAAAATATAAATTTTTGTACTATTATCAGCTGAAGTCAGATGTTTTATCAAAATCTTTTCACAGGTTTCTATATCTATATCACAAAATGTAATTGGAGCAAAATATATCAATGTTGTAATGCAATACATCAATTTTTTCATAAATCTTAATCTTGGCAAGAATTGTATTTATCTAAAAACTTCTTTTGTTCTAAAGGAAACTTGTTTTCCGATATTGCTTGTCTTATTCTATAAAACAAATTTATCATAAAATGCACATTGTGGTAAGACAACAACCGTAACGCAAGCAGTTCACCTGATTTAAAATAATGATGTATCATAGCACATGAATAATTTTTACAAACCATACAACTACATTCAGGGTCTATTGGTTCGTCTTTAGTTTTATATTTAGCATTTTTTATGTTAACTTTACCATAAGAGGTCAATGCTTGACCGTTACGTCCGTTTCTTGTAGGTAGTACGCAGTCTACTATGTCAAATCCTTTCCCTATACAGTACCATATATCTTCTACTTCTCCTATTCCCATTAAATACCTCGGTTTATCCTGTGGTAAATATTGAGATATAAAGTCTACAATTTCGTATAACAATTCTTTAGGTTCTCCAACAGAAACGCCACCTACTGCATAACCGTCAAAATCTATATCTAAAATTTGTTCTAAACTTTGTTTTCTTAAATCTTTATATACTGACCCTTGAATTATACCAAATAATAGTTGAAAATTAGGTTCTTTTAATTTAATTTCTTCAAACTTTTTTTTAGAACGTATTGCCCACAAAGTTGTAAGTTCTACAGAACGTTTCGCACGTTCATATTCAACTGGATATTCTACACATTCGTCTAAACACATCGCTATATCTGAGTCTATTATATGTTGTAATTCAACAACTTTTTCAGGTGTAAAGAAATGTAGTGAACCATCAATATATGATTTAAATTCTACACCTTCCTCTTTAATATTTCTTAATTCTCTTAAACTATAAACTTGATATCCACCTGAATCTGTAAAAATTGTTTTATTCCAGTGGATAAACTTATGTAATCCACCAAACTGTTTCAACACATCTATCCCAGGACGAAAATATAAATGGTATGTGTTAGAAATAAACGCTTCTACACCTAATTCTTCTAATTCTTTATAACACAATGTTTTTACCACACCTGAACTACCTACAGGTAAAAATAAAGGTGTAGTCAACAGCCCACTTTTAGTTTTAAACTCTGTAACTCGAGCAAAAGAATTTTTATCACGGAACAAAATTTTAAAATTTTTTTCTTCCATAGGTTAGATATATTTTATTGCATTAATATATAAATTAAATTCAAACCCTAACTTTGCAGCTGCTCTACGACAAAATTCTATCCTTGAGATGAAAAGGTCAAAATATTCAATAACTGTACATATACTGTCATCTATTGTAAGGTTTAAAACAATCTTTTTTTCTTTTTCTAAAATATCTAAATTGTTATAAGTTACTGCATAATGGACTCTGTCGTGAGCATCAAAAAATTTAAAATCTGTTTTAATAACACGTTCCCTACGAACATCTGTTTTATCTGCAATTACTACTGCTGAAGCTATGTCTGAGATAGGAGTTGAATTTATATCTTCATGAGAACCAATTATACTTACTATTTTAAACACATCTTCTTTTGCAAAATTTAACTTTGTTAATATTTTATAACACAATATAGCTCCACTTTGAGCATGCCCTTTATATGCCACGGCACAACCAATATCGTGTAGATATCCTGCTGTTTTACCAATATCAACATCTTGTTGTGAAAAATTTAAAGTAGTAAGAATCTTGGATACAAGTTCGGCAGTCCGTTGAGCATGTAGTACACCTTGTTCTGTGAACCCTAATGCAATAAAATTTTTATCTGCTTGAGATAAGTATGTAGTTACATCTTTGTTTTTTACTATTAATTCATAATAATTCATAAATATTAAACAATCATCATTGCGTCACCATAAGAATAAAATCTATATTTTTGTTTGATTGCAATACTGTAGAGTTGTAACAACTTTTCTCTACCTACAAATGCTGACACTAAAACAAGATTTGTAGATTTTGGTAAATGAAAATTTGTGACCAATCCTGAAGGAACATTGAATTTGTATGGTGGGAAAATAAAATTGTCCACCCAACCTTCATAAGGAACAATCTTTTTATATTTGTTATATACGAACTCAAGAATTCTAACAGTAGTTGTTCCTACACAAAAAATTTTTTTGTTAGCAATTAAATAATCGTTAATTACTTCTGCTGTAGTTTTATCAATAATTCCATATTCAGGCAACATTTTGTGTTTATTTATTTTTGGAGTACTTATAGGTTTAAAAGTCCCTATACCTATGTTTAAAGTAATATACACAATTTTCACATTATTTTTCATTAATTCGTCTATTATTTCTTTGCTAAAATGTAGTCCTGCAGTAGGTGCTGCTATAGAATATCCTTCTTGAGCATATACAGTTTGGTATCTTTCTAAATCTATTGAATGTCTTGGATCTTCTTTTGAACGTTTTATATACGGAGGCAATGGTGCTACTCCATATCTATGTAACACTTCAGACAACATCTCTTTTGTAAATTCACCTTGGAGGACAAACTCGCCTGTATCAGTTTCTTTAGAAACAACAGATACTGTTAACCCGTTTGGTAAGATAATATTTTGTCCTATAGAAATTTTTTTATATGGTGAGAATATACATTTAAGTAGTCCTTCTTCAATTTTTGTAACAATTATGGTAACATTTCCGCCAGTAGGTTTTTTACAATATAATTTTGTTGGAAAAACTTTTGTCTTGTTTAACACTACACAACAATCTTTATCAATTATTCTAACAATATCCTTAAACATCAAATGTTCAACTTTGTCGTATTGCCTATAGTAGACCATCAACCGTGATTCACCACGAACAGATACAGGTTCTTGCGCAATAAGTTCTTTAGGTAAAACAAAATTATATAAATTTAAATCGTAATTATCATTCATTGAAGGAAAAATTTATTTTTGGATTAACTATTACAAATTAATACTTCTTTTTTATTGTGGTGGTTGGATAGTAAAACCTTACTATATCTATAACTTTTTTTCCTGATGCTGCCATAAAATTTGCACCCCATTGACACAAACCTACACCATGTCCCCAACCTCTACCACGAAAATAAAGTTCGTCTTGAAAAACTTTTATTTCATCAATTTTTGTACTTAATAGAATATTATATCCTATTAAACTTCGTAAACTTTCAGCTGGTAAAACAATTTCATTTTGTTGAGAAATAATTGCAATTTGTTTTGCTCTACCACTAGAAGTTCGTGAAATAATTTTTAACCCTTTTATTTCTTTAATTTTATATCCTTTAGATACTAACACTTTTTTTAACCATTCTTTTTTTACATAACGTTCCCATGAGTAGTATGGCGAAGTCTTACAAAAATTACATTTTTTATGTTGTAAATATTTGGGTGATATAACTACATTCCAAACTTCTGAAATATCCTCAATTTCTCCACCACAACTAGAACAGTAGTACGCATGGATAGGAAGACCGTTTTTATCCACTATTACCAACCCTTTAGTAGAATCTACAATTTTTTTTATTTTTTGAACCAAGCGTATATTTATCCCGTTGTAAATCTGACAATGTTGAGTAGAACAAAAATCGTACCCATCAGTTTTGTGTCTACCAAGATTCGCTAATGCATATGTTCTGCTGATTATAGATTGCAACTTTAACATTTCCTCATTCCAAGAAGGTTCTATTTCATAAGGTAAAACTCCGTATAAGTATTGTTCTAATGAAATAATATTTATCAGTCTCATACTTTTACTTTGTTTTGCAGGGTAAATTTTAATTTCACCATCATAAATTTTTTTATTTACAACAATTTTATCCTCGCAGTTTAATGTAACAGGTAACTTAAATTTCTTATTTCCGATACTGATTGTGTCCTTATCTACAAAAAAAATTTTTATAGGTTTTTTGATCTTAATCTTACTGTAAGTTTTAACTGTGGAAACTAAAAGTTCATCACAATTATATAAAGAAACAGTAACTTCTTTTACATTATCAAAAATCATAACTTTAACTTTTAGAGGTTTACTGTATGAATTAGAAAAAAGTTTTGATAGTAATACAATTATAGATATAACGATTAGTTTGTTTTTTTTATTTTTATATGACATGGCAAAATTATTTCTTACGAAGGAAAAGGTTTAGAATTAGCGTAAGTATAAGACTTATAAGGATAGAAGTTGCTAAAGGAAAATAAAACACAAATTTGTCTTTTTTTATAAATATATCTCCTGGTAACCTTCCTATATATGGAATTTTAGGTAACAAAACTAAAGATAAACCTATTAACACCAAAATTATACCACAAAAAATTAAAATCTTTGCTAAATGTTCAAACATAAAATTCATTTTTTAAACAAAGTTGTGTTTTATGGAACTTCAATAGCATTTAAAATTTGTTTTATTATATCGTCAGAAGTTAATTCTTCAGATTCTGCTTCATATGTAAGTATTATTCTATGTCGCAAAACATCGTATGCAACAGATTTTATATCATCAGGGATGACATAACCTCTGTGGTTTAAAAAAGCTAAACATTTTGCTGCTATAACGAGATAAATTGATGCTCTTGGTGACGCACCATACATTATCAACGATTTAAGTTCTTTAATATTATATTCTTCAGGATATCGTGTAGCGAAAATTATGTTTAAAATGTAATCTTTCAATTTGTCGTCTATATAAATTTCATTTATTATACTTCTCGCTTTAATAATATCTTTAGGTGAAATTACAGGTTTTATCTCTGGCAATGACTGTTCTGTGATAAGATTTATAATATTTTTTTCTTCATCTTTGTCTGGATACGAAATTTTTATTTTCAACATAAACCTATCTACTTGCGCTTCTGGTAATGGATATGTTCCTTCTTGTTCAATAGGATTTTGTGTTGCTAATACTAAAAACGGTTCCTCAAGTTTATACGTAGTATCACCGATAGTAACCTGCCGTTCCTGCATCGCTTCTAACAGAGCAGACTGTGTTTTTGCAGGTGCACGGTTGATTTCATCTGCAAGGATTATATTAGCGAACACGGGCCCTTTTTTTACTACAAAATTTGTAGTTTTAGGGTCAAAAATTAATGTACCTATAAGGTCTGCTGGTAAAAGGTCAGGTGTGAACTGTATCCGTTGAAATTTTGTTTGAATACATTGAGAGATTGTTTTTATGATTAATGTTTTTGCCAGCCCTGGAACACCTTCTAAAAGTATATGTCCATTACCTAACAAACCTATAAGAATCCTGTCTATGACATAATCTTGTCCTACGATAATTTTATGTATTTCATTCTTTAGGTCTTGTACAAACACAGATTCTCGTTGAATTTTTTCATGAAGTTCACGAATTGTTTTATCCATACACAATCACACTCCTTTCTTTTTTCTTACTTTTTCACTTTCTCACTTTTTATTTTATCTCTTTTTCGTATACACGATATTTTTTGTACAACTTTGCTCCGAGATTTTCAGCAGCACGTATCATCATAATATTATCTTCTAAAATCCATGAAAACTCAGCTTCTACAAAACCTGCATTTATACCATTTTCTAAAACTTTGTAATACAACAAAGATTCTATACCTTTATTCCTGAACTCTTTTTTCACACCCATTATCATGATTCTGAGTGTTTTTATTTTGTTTTTGTAATATAGAAACTTAAGTATTTGTATTGGTCCTAATTTACCATTTAATTTTTTTAATACTTCATTATAATTTGGTACACCAATAATCATTCCAACAGGTTGATTTTCCATAAAAGCAAAAAGTACAAATTTAGGGTCTAACAAAGGTTTTAACCGTAACGCTTGTGAAACAAACTCTTTTTCTGTCCATGGGACGAACCCCCAGTTTTTTTCCCAAGCAGAATTATAAATTTCAATAGCATACTTTATCTCTTGTTCAAAATTTTTAATATTTACAGGACGGACAACTAACTGTGGATATTTCTTTTCTACAACAGAAACTATTTTACTTAACCGTTGCACAGGTAAATGATCTTGTTTTGTGATTATATACGCGTACAAATCTTTTGCTTTTTTAAACCCGTAATTTTCTACAAGTGTATGGTAATATTTAGGGTTATACGGCATCATTAAATACGGACTTGAATCATAACCTTCATACAACAATCCCATTTCGTCATTTGTAGACGGTGCCGTAGGACCTATAATTTTTTTCATTCCTTTTTCTTTAAGCCATTGTTCTACGGAAGATAATAGTATCCCAGCAACATTGTTATCATTGAAACATTCAAAAAAAGCAAAGAATCCTGTCTGTTCGTTATGAAAAGATATAAAGTTGTAGTCAATAACACCTGCTACACGACCTAAAACTTTGCCAGAGTTGTCTTCTACATAGAACAACTTTTTTTCTGCATGTTCCCAAAAAAAATTTTTTTTCTCGTTAAACAACAATTTTGTATCGCTTACAAGTTGTGCTACCCAGTAAGGATCGTTTTTGTAAACCTCCCAAGGGAATTTTATAAATTTCATAAGTTCTCTTTGCGTAGTAACCACTCTTATTTTCATATTTTTTCCTTTTTTTTAAACTTATTTTTTCATTCGGAATAAATTTCTCATCCATCTTCTTGTACCATAAATAAACCGTCTTGCAAGAGTTTTAGGGTAGAGCCTGCTCGGTTTTAATTTAACATATTTCTTTTTTGCCACTATACCCGGACTACCTGGAATTATCCCGAACTGCCGTCCTACTTTGGCAAATTTTTCAAGTATGAATTCTAAATGTTCATCTGTATGAGTTGCCATATAACTTGTTCTAATAAGTTCTTCACCTTCAGGAACTGCAGGTGGTAACACTGGCGAAGTAAACACTCCTTCGTCATATAACGCACGCCAAAACGAAAACACTCTCTGTACCCCTCCACCAATAACCAACGGTATTATCGGTGTTTGTGAATTTCTTGTATTGTAACCTAAATCTTTAAAACCTTTTAACATTTTATTAGTAATTTCCCACAACCGTTTTCTTCTTTCCGGTTCTTCTTGTAGAACATCTAAAGCAGCAGAAATTGCTGCAACTTGTGCTGGAGGTAATGCTGCAGTAAAAATTAACGCACGAGCAAAATGTTTTATATAATGTATAACTTCTTCACGACCTGCAATAAACCCTCCTATAGAAGCCAATGTCTTGGATGCTGTAACCATTATTAAATCTGTTTCTACTTCTAAATTAAAATGTTCTGCAGTACCGCGACCGTGTTCTCCTAACACACCTAAAGCATGTGCATCGTCAACCATCACTCTTGCATTATAAAGTTTAGCAAGACGAATAATTTCAGGAAGATTACATATGTCACCTTCCATACTAAACACACCATCTACCACTATAAGTTTAGGTTTATCTTCATACTTACGCAATATACGTTCTAAATCTTCCATATTGTTATGTCTAAAACGTACCATTTCAGCACCAAAATATTCTGCTATCATACATCCATCAATAATAGATGCATGGTCAAGTTTATCAGTTATTACTATCTCACCTCGACCAACTAATGAAGAGATTACACCTAAATTAACATGATGTCCTGTAGTAAACAGTATTGCAGATTCTTTGTTTATAAACCGGGCAAATTTTTGTTCTACTTCTTCGTGCAAATCTAAAGAACCGCTTAAAAACCGTGACCCTGTACAACTTGTACCATATTTTTTTATTGCTTTAATTGCTGCTTGTTTCACTTTAGGATGTGTTGTTAAACCTAAATAATTGTTTGAACAGCAGACTATTTTTTTCTCGCCGTTAATTATTACTTCAGGTGCTTGTGCTGTTGAAATCGGTTTAAAATATGGATAGATACCTAACATTTGAACTTTTCTTGCGTCTGTAAATTTATAACATTTTGAAAAAATATCCGGAGTCATATTTCTTCACCCCATTAAAAATTTATTTTTTCTTTTCTCCAATAATTTTCAATACAAGTTCTCTTTGTCTTGCTCTGTTATCAAAATCTATAAACACAATTTGCTGCCATATGCCTAAATTCATTCTACCTTGTGTTATTGGCACTGTTAATGACGGACCTATTAATGTAGCTCTTAAATGAGAAGTAGCGTTACCTTGTGAATGTGTGGTATTATGGTAATACTTTTTTTGTTCTTTGACAATTTCAAAAAATAACTCTTTCGTATCTTTTACAAGTTCAGGTTCAAACTCTATTGTAGTAACAGCGCCAGTAGCCCCAGGAACAAAAATTGTCACTGTTCCATCTATAATCTTATTTTTCTCTATTACAGATGCTACTTGCTGAGTAATATCTATAACATCAGCATGTCCACGAGTGGATAAATTTATATATTCTGTAATAATTTCTATTGCCATAAAATTTAATTTGTGCTTTCAAACAAACTCGGATATTCAGAAACTAGTTCTAAAAATTTATCTACTAACACAGGGTCAAAATGTTTCCCTTTTTGCCTTTTTAATTCTTCAATAACTTCTTCTTTAGTAAGTTTTGTATGTCCTTTTTGTCTATATGGCCGTTCGGAAAGCATCGCATCTACACATTCAGCCAAAGTAAGGATTCTGGCGTTCAACGGAATTTCTTCACCTTTTAATCCATCAGGATAGCCTGTACCGTCATAATGTTCGTGATGATGACGGACAACTTTTGCTACATCTTTTAAAAACGGTAATGATTTTAAAATTCGTTCTCCTTTAATAGGATGTTGTTTTATTTCTTCCCACTCTTCTTTTGTAAGTTTATCTGGTTTTGTTAAAATATAATCATGTATTCCTATTTTACCTAAATCGTGTAAAATCGCTGCTTGGGTTATAATAAATATATCCTTTTCTGACAATCCCATTTTTTTAGCCAACATAACAGCATATTTTGTAACTTTATCACTATGTCCTAAAAGATACTCTTGTTTAGATTCAAGAGTAAGTGCTAAAGCACGAGTTATCTGTAAATACGCATCGTCTAATTCTTTGTACAACCTACTGTTTTGTATTGCCACGGCAAAATGGTCTGCAAGAGATTTTAAAACTTCTATGTCTTCTATATCAAACACTGTTCCATCAGTCTTTTTCTGGTCTAAAGTTAATATTCCAATAATGTCGTCTTTATAACTTATTGGAATAACTATTACAGCACCAAACATTTGCAAACCTTTAGTGATTTCTTGATATTGTTGTTTTTCCATTGTAGCCCATGCAATATCTAAAAGGAACGGTTCTTTATGTTTCTTTAACCAATTTATGATATGGTAATTTTTAAGATATACTGTTTCAATATTATCTATTCCATATTTTGCTACAAGACGGTACAACGGTCTACCAGATTCGTCTTTTTCATCTTCTTCTTTTAAAAACAATGCTATTTTTGACGCACCTAACGCTCTGTGAATTTCTCGTAATAAATAATCAATCAAAGTATTTAAATCAAGAATTTCTATCACAGCACGTGCTGCATCTTCTAACAATTTTTGGTAAATAGTCCTTTTCTTCAACACCATATTGCGAACAGTATTATTTATTCGTTCCCTTAATGGAAATGCAAAAAATAATATTCCAACACATACCAGACTTATTGCAGAACTTGTTGTTATTGAAAAACCTAACACTTTATGAAACAAAATTGAACCTAAATAGTTTATCAATAATAACAACAAAATAAAAACTCCGTAATTCATCATGTCACATACTACTATATCTAAATCTAAGAATTTGTATTTACACATTGAATATATTAATGTGAATACCCAAAATATTGAAAATACAGGAGTAATATGAATTAACTTCTCATATCCTGCCAGTGGCAACAAACCACTAAATATAACACCTGCTAAAAAGAATAAACTTAAACTTAAAATATAAACCTGAATTTTTTCTCTTTCTATTTTAGGTAAGCTGGTGTTATATTTTATACTTTGATATATTGAATAAAATATGGTTATTGTCAACCACAACCGTAAAATAACATCTCCCCAACCTCTGGTTCTTTTTAACGGATATATTGAAACAACTTCTTTAATTCCTGCTGGTGTTAACATTAAAATACTAATTACAACAACTATACCTAATTGTACCCACATCCACAATTTGAAATTACATTGTGAAGTAAAGGCTAAAGTGGAATAAAAGTAACTTAATGTAAGTAACATACCTATTACCGGAGAAATTTTTAAACAAAATTTTGAAATTTCAGGGTTGGAATGTATAAATTGTAAACTCAACCACAAACATAACGTCCACAAGAATGATGTTGTACCAATAAACAATACTCCAAGAAGATGTTTTGAAACCATCACTTGTCTAAAGGAAGAGACATTTTTAATTATTATACTCAACATTACCAATATAAAACCCATGGTAATCAAATGTAGGTTCTTAGTAATTTCTAAAAAATTCATTTTGCATATCCCCTTTCTATTTTAGATCAAAACTACTTTTTTAAATAACGCACACGTTGTATCCTTTACGACATTTTTCATTCTTTGTATTACATTAGTTTAACTGATATTCAACAAACACATTTTTACACGGATTTCCAAGAGTTATTTTAACAGTTCTATTTTTAGGAATAAAAATCATCCCTACTTGAGTGGATAACAACGAACTATGCCGACAAATAGTGTTATCATCACCGTCAATTTTATTATTATGGTCTTTAAGTAATTGTTGTATTTCTTGTTCAGTTATATGGTTATATTTTAATACTAAATCGCGCATACGATAATATCTTTGTTCATTTGACTCATGGATTCTTTTATTTCTTATTTCTTGTGGTAATTTTTTGTTATCAAAATACGCATTATGAGGAATATCGTATTTACGGGCCGTCTCTGTAAGATAAAAATTTGTTGCTAACAAAACACCATCTTCCGGAGAACGAAAACTTATATGTTCTGGTGTTAATTCCACACATACTGCACGGCTAGTATCATCTGCTAAAGTTAATATTGCACCGTTCGGATAACGAAAGGTTTTTATAAACATAATTGCTTCGTCAATGTTACTGCATCGTTCAAGAATTTGTTGTACAAGTATAGTGATTGGTATTCTTGTCTCGGTTTTCTCTATAGTAATTCCATAATTATATAACACTACTAACCCTTTCTCGTTCATTCCATCATGCGCACCAGAAATTTGTTTATAAGTAATTTCAATACTTTTGTATCCATTTACAGGTTCACTTTGTCTAATTAAATGGTCAGTAGTAAATTCTGATAAGTAATCAAAATTTTTTGCTAATATTGTGTAAGAAGTTTTCTTTGATTTAGGTAACACACACAATGAACTACATCCTAAACTCAATTGTCCTAAAGATAAACCTGTATTTTTCATAAAATATCGTGTATCAATTGCCATAACTTCTAATGCCTGCATAACATAAAGTTCTTGCAACTTTGTTTTTGCACCATCTGAAAGACCTTTTATACGCTGTGAATATTCAGGCAACAAAACTTCAATAGGTTTTTGCCATTTTTTTAATACTTCTTTTTTTAATAAATATGAAAAAATTTTCCGTGGTAAAAGTTTGGGTTTTAAAATTTTTATTACTTCAGAATTTATTAGTTTATTAAAACTTGTTTTTATACTAAATTGAAACTTTTCACCTTGTTGATAGCCCATCTCATAATATGTGCCTTTAACTTTTATATAATTACCTTCCTGCATAAGTTTTTTCTATGTACTTTACTAAATTAAATATTGCTGTGTTTACAGGTAAAACATAACCTTGTTGTTTGGCAAATTCTAAAATTTTTCCGTTTAGAAAATCTATTTCTGTTTTTCTTTTTGCTAAAATATCTTGCAACATAGAATTTATGTTAGAAGAAGTTTTTTTACAAACGTTGTAAATTTGGTTAATAAAATTTCTTGAAATTTTTATTTCATTTTGTGCTACTTTTAAATCTTCTTCTACAAGAAGTTTCATTATTTGTTTTATCTGAGGATATTTTATCAATTCACCGTTAGGTAATTTAGTAATTGCAGCCAGTGGGTTTATGACACAATTTACTATAAACTTTTTCCATAAATATGGAGTTATGTTAGAGACAACCTTTATTGGAATTATAGAATTTTTTATTCTATCCAACCATTTTGTAATTTTATTAAAATTTTCAACAACAACTTCACCTTTACCTGCAAATTTTACTTTATTATCTAAAATTTTTGTAGCACCACAAGTTATTATTCCACACAAAACTTTGTTTTTAATTTTAGAACTAATAATTTCTTTATTACCCAAACCGTTTTGTAATGTAATAATTACCATCTCAGGAATACGATTTATTATCCGAGACAATTTAGTAAAAACTTTTTGTGTATCGTAACTTTTTATACATACAAACAGACATCTCGTGTTTTTTAGTAGATTAACCATTTCTGTAGAACCAAACTCTACCACGTTTGGCGGGTGTGTAACAAATTTTTTTAACCCAACTATTTCAATACCATTTTTACGAATAGATTCAGTTTGACGTTTTGTTCTTACAACAAGACCTATTTGTTCAAGGCGGGACCATACAGCGGTCAGTAACAACCCTATTGCACCACCACCTAAAATTGTTATCATAACTGTTGTATATTTTTTGCTTCTTTTAAAGATTTGATAAGTTCAGGGACAATTTCGTAAAGGTCACCTTCTATACTATAAGTGGCAATTTTCATCATAGGCGCTTCAGGATCTTTGTTTATTGCAACAATTATTTCTGACGAACTCATCCCAACCAAATGTTGAATCTGGCCAGAAATACCACATGCAATATAAAGTTTTGGTGCTACGGTACGACCAGTCTGTCCAACTTGATGTGAATACGGTATCCAACCAGCATCTACTGCTGCACGAGAAGCGCCTACCGCACCACCTAACAAATCTGCTAATTCTTCCAACAATTTGAACCCTTCCGGCCCACCTAAACCTCGACCACCAGAAACTATTATATCTGCTTCCGAAAGATTAACCTTTGCTGTTGTATCTTTAATAAACTCTAAAAATTTTGTCCTTATTTTTACTTTAGAAAAATCAAACTTACGTTCTATAATTTCACCATTTCGTGAAGTATCTTTTTTTAACGGTTTAAAAACTTTATGTCTTACAGTAGCCATTTGAGGTCTATGTCTAGCAGTAAGTATTGTTGCCATCACATTACCACCAAATGCTGGCCGTGTTTGTAACAGATTTCTTGTATGTGGTTCTATATCTAAACCTGTACAATCAGCAGTTAAACCTGTACAAATTTTTGCTGCGACACGGCTTGCAAACGACCTACCTATATTTGTAGCACCTATCAAAACAATCTCTGGTTTTTCTTCTCTAATTAACCATGAGAAAACTTCAGCATACGGTTCATCAAGAAATTCTTGTAATACTGGGTCGTCTATTACATAAACAATGTCACTACCATAATATATAAGTTCTGTAGCTAAATTTCTAATATTGTAGCCTAATAGAACACTGCAAACTTTGCATGAAAGTTTTTCTGCTAATTCTTTAGCTTTTGCAATAAGTTCAAACACTACAGGCGAAATTTCGCCACGACGTTGTTCTGCATAAACCCAAACATTTTTATATTCTTTTAAATCCTCTGTTATCAGTATAACTTCTTTTTGCAAACTTATAGCCTTGTACCTACACGGTTCAACACAAGCACCACAATATGTGCATTTTGATAAATCAATTACTGCAAGTTGTTTTACTGTCCTACCAGATTCTATTGTATGTGGAGAATTTACTAACGTGATAGCGCCGTAAGGACATGCTTTTATACAAAGTCCACAACCGGTACATTTGTTTAATATTATTTCAATTTTGTTCATATAAGTTTTCTGTTTTTATGAAGACTTATACAATACCACAAGAATGTAATTTTTCTAAAAGTTTTCTTGCAATTTCTTTTGCATCGTTTCCTGTAATACGTTCACCACCTTGTCTAGCTGGAGGATAAAAAATTTTCACTACCTGTGTTGGTGAACCAGTAAGACCTATTTTATCTTCTTCAGCATTTATTGACTCTTTACTCCATCGTAATATCTGTTTCTTTTTTGCTGCAATCATACCTTTTAACGTTGGCAGGCGTGGCGTGTTTATTTCTTTTACTACTGTAATAAGTGCAGGTAACGACATTTCAAGAACATCTACTCCGTCTTCTAACATACGTTCTACTTTTATATAATTTTCTTTAATCTCCACAATTTTCCTTACATAACAAACATGCGGTATATCCAACCGTTCTGCTATTCCGGGACCGACTTGTGCTGTATCTCCGTCAGAAGCTTGTTTACCACAAATGATTAAATCTACTGGGTCGGGTAACATTTGTATAGCCTTTGCTAAAGTATATGAAGTTGCTAAAGTGTCAGCACCAGCAAACGCTCTGTCAGTAAGAAGTACTGCATCGTCACAACCCCGGCTTAACGCTTCCCGTAATACACTTTCTGCCTGTGGAGGACCCATAGTGATAACAGTGACTTTCCCACCTACACGTTCTTTTAACCTTATTGCTTCTTCTATGGCATATTCGTCAAACGGGTTAATTATTGACTCAACACCTTCACGTTTCAATGTACCAGTTTTAGGATCAATCTGTACTGAAGTTGTAGCAGGAACTTGTTTAACACATACTACAAAATGCATGAAAAAAAATCCCCCCTTTTTAAAAACCTTGTTTATTCACTTTTCTGTGTAGCAATAGCTAACCGTTCTACACCGGCAAGTTTTGCAATATCCATAACCTCTACAACCAACCCGTGTGGAACTGATTTATCTGCACGGATAATAACTGTTTTATCTTTATAATACGGCAACAAAATTTTTATTCTTTGTTCTAACTCCTCTAACGGAACAACTTTTTGTTCTACAAAAATTTGATGGTTAGAATCTATGGTTATCATAAGTTTTTGTTGAACTTGCAGTTCTGAAGTTTGTGATTTTGGTAAGTTTACTTTTATACCAGGTTCTACTATAAATGAAGAAGATAAAATAAAAAAAAGCAATACTTGAAATACCATATCTGTCATCGGAGCAAAATCTATAAGTGTAACTGTCTGTCCATGACGCCGTCTAAGTTTCATATGAAATTTCTTTTATTAAAGTAAATTCTTTTATAAAATAATACAATCCAATTACCACAATTATTACCATACCTACAAAATGTGTTAATAACGCAAATGCTAAAGATAATTCTTTGCCAACACCAAATATTTTTAATGCCAACATCGCCATAAACTCCCATGTGCCTATATATCCTGGTGAAGATGGTATCACCACACTTAACGCAGTAACTGATTGTACCAGAATCCCTGCCCAAAATGACGGTAACGCTATATTCAACGCTTTACAAAACAATACCATTGACCAACTATAGCCTAACCATAAACATAATGTCAACGGAACAATTTTTAATAACAATTTTATATCTTTAAAATTTTCTATCCCTGAATAAAAATTTTTCACTACATGAGATACTTTTTTTACCCAAGTATATCTTTCTTGGTTTAAAATTTGAAACACTACATTTTTTATTTTAATTAAAAACACAAACCCAAAAGTAAGACATATTAATATCAATATTATCAACGGTAAACTTATTTCTACAGGTAATATTACAAAAAACGAACCTATTATTATAAAAATTATTGGCGGGAAAAAATCTATAAACCGTTCCATCAATACTGTAGAAAAAGTTAACGATTTTGGCAACCCAATTTTCTTTGCCAACAAATACCCTTGAACAAAATCTCCTGCCCTAAATGGTAATATAACATTGAACATTAAACCTACAGTAGTGGATTCAAAAAAATTTTTTATACTAAAACCACGATATTCAGGAATAAACATTCGCCAACGAAAACTTCTTAAATATAGACAACAAATGTTGATTGTTATCACATATATCAGATATCTTAATTTAACAGTTTTTATTATATGAAACAAAGAACCAAAATCAACATTACGAAAAATTATGAATAAAAAAATAATGCTAATAATTATACCTAAAAAAAATTTTAACCATTTACTCATAACAATATAATTTGTTGTTTGTGTATTATTTTTTAGCTTTACCAGCAACCAGCGAAAAAAGAACTTAATATTTCTTTTTGCAATATGTTGCCTAATATAAGCAAGTTTATTGTCAATTAAACCTATTTTAAAGTTGTATATATTCCAACTGTCCAATAATATTAAAAATTTTTAAAACTGAATTCAATAATTTCACCCGATTTGCCGCAACATTTTCTTCAGAAGTAAAAACTAATACTTTATCAAAAAATCTATCTACTACAGGTTTAAATTCTAACAACAAGTTTACAATTTCTTCAATTTTCCCATCAATATAATATTTTTCTACCTTTTGTTTTAATTCCGAACTTTTTTCGAATAATTCCTTTTCTTCTGGCAAAGATAACAAATTAATATCAACCTCATCACTAAGAACAAAATTTCTATTTTTTGCTTGAGTTAATATATTTTTAACTCTTTTGTACAACTGGATAAATTTTATGAACTCAGGTTTCTGTCTAAAAATTTTTATAGTAGAAATTACCAACCATTTTTTATAAATTTCGCCATTAAAATTCCATAATACAGCTCTTATTTCGTCAATTTTATACCCTTCTTGTAAAAGTATACTTTCATAACGTTGAACAAAAAATTTTTTTATAGCCTCCACAAGTAATGGAAAATCCCAACGAACTTCTTTACCTTGTAACGATGTTCTTGTAATTGGATGGCTAAGATAAAATTTTATAATAGTTTCAAGGTCTAAATCAAATTTTAATTCTTTAGAGATTTTTATAATTCCATCAGCTAACTTTTTAATACCAAAAATGTCAGAACTTCCCGTAGGAAGACCTTCTACCATTGAAATGTCTATAATATCAGAAAGTTTATTGCTTAAAGAAATTAATATAGAAAGTTTATCTTGTGGAATTTTATCTTCATAACTCTTAGGTAAGTAATGTTGTTCACAACACATTGCAATCTCTAATGGTAAATTGGTCTCTTTACAATATTCACTGCAATAAATTCTTCCTGCTATACCTTGTAGTTCTGGATATTCATAAACTATTTTTGTAGTAAGATCATTTTTTATTAGACTTGTAGTAATTGAAATTAGTTCTTTATCCAACTGTAAGTTAAGTTGTTCGTTTAATAACTCAGATAACTGTCTTATCCGCAGAACTTTGTCATAATAGAAACTATCCAGTTTTGCATTATAAACTATATGTTTAAGTTGTTGTGTCCTTGAAGAAAAAATTGTTTTTTTGTCTTCTTCATAATAATATTTTATATCTTCTAACCTTGCAATAAGCACACGTTCAAACCCTTGTTTAACATTTTCCAAATGTTCAGAAAAACCGTTCTTTACACCTATAAATACATTAGACAAAAGGTTGTCTTCAGTATATACAGGAATAAACTTTTGTTTTACTTTCATGCATATTATTATAAATTCTTCAGGTAACTTAAGGAACTCTTTCGGAAATTCACATAATACACATGTAGGATATTCTACAGTAGCAGAAATTTCTTCCAGCAACTGGTCGTTTTCGTCAATTTTTAACTTTTTTCTTGAAACAATATTTTTCA
>CALJEJ010000029.1 GCA_938074745.1 uncultured Endomicrobiia bacterium | reverse complement strand
AAGTGAATAAATATTGCGCTACCTTTACCTATAACAATGGGTTCAGTGTTATATTGTATTACTATACAATATTTGTACAGAGGAATGTTCATTTTCTCATAAGAGTTTGCTTGAGGTTTACCTCTTACCCATTGGTTATATTGAGGTGAGTTAACATCGTCAACCCAAAAATCGTCTTCTTGTGTCTTTATATGTTTTAAACCAGTTTTAAGTTTTTCTAACGGACTAAATACAGTTTCTAAACGGTAAATACCTAATGGTGTTTTCCCATCACCTTCTTGTTTTTCTTGTGGCAATGCAAAACCATTTTTACCAGCCACAACTTTAAAAGGAGAAAATACACCAGAAATTTTGTCATTAAGTTTTTCAAAAGTGTATAATGTAGCGAAAGATGTATTTGTTGATGAGCTTATTACTACTAAAATTTGTTCTGCATAAATAAATTTTTCATCCTCTTTAAACTGAGAAAAAATTTCATTAAAGTTTATTTTACTAGAAAAATTATAAATTGTACAACTGTTCACAAAAAAAGATAATATTATATTAAACATAAAAAAAATTTTCATTTATTAAAGAGGCATGTTATTTTATTGCCCTCAAGGGGATTTGAACCCCTGCTGCGGGCTTGAAAGACCCGTGTCCTAGACCAGGCTAGACGATGAGGGCAATTAGTAGATTTTAGTTTGATAGAATTTTACTAAGAGATATGACTAAATTTTAAGTACTTTGAGATTTATTAATGCAGATTTAGCAGATTCTTGTTCTGACTGTTTTTTAGTTTTCCCTTTACCGTTACCTAACACTTTACCAGCAATTTTTACTATAGAAGTAAATTCTTTATTATGATCAGGTCCTGTGGCAGTAACAATTTCGTACTCAGGCAATACCTTAAACCTTTTTTGAGCAATTTCTTGTAACATACTTTTATAATCTTGTGGTTCAATATTTAATTCTTTAGATAGAAAAAATTTTTCTAAAAATTCTTTACACTTTTGTAATCCTTGGTCAAGATATAACGCTCCAAGAAACGCTTCAAACGCTCCTGCTAAAATAGACTCTTTTTTTTCTCCGCCACAAGCTTTTTCTGCAGAACTTACACAAATGTATTTCCAAAGATTAATTTTGCAAGCCCATTTTGCAAGTTGTGGTTTTGATACCAATATTGATTTTAATTTTGAGAGTTCTCCTTCGGTTTTTTGTGGATATGTAGTGTATAAAAAGTTTACCACTACCAAGGATAATACACTATCGCCTAAAAATTCTAACCGTTCGTTATTATAAGGATATTTATTTTCTACAGCCCAGGAAGTGTGAATTAAAGCATGTTTTAACAACAATTTATCTTTGAACTCTATACCTAAACTTTTCTCAATATTGGTTACATTTTGTTCTAATTTTTTCAAAACTGTGTCTGAAAACATACAAATTAAAGTCGTCTTACTACTAAAACAGCGTTATGTCCTCCAAAACCAAACGAGTTAGAAACTGCGACATTAATTTGTTGATATCGTGCTATGTTTGGCACATAATCAAGGTCACAATCAGGGTCCGGTACTTCATAATTTATGGTAGGGTGGATGAACCCTTCCTTCATACACATAAGTATCGCTGCAAGTTCCACAGCACCTGCAGCACCTAACAAATGTCCTGTCATGGATTTTGTAGAAGAAATAGGTATTTTATATGCTCGTTCACCAAACGCTAATTTTATCGCTACGGTTTCATATTTATCATTAAATTCCGTAGAGGTACCATGAGCGTTAATATAATCTACTTCGTCAATTTGTATATTCGCATCTCGTAATGCAAGTTGCATACACAACGATTGTGCTTTCCCATCTTCTCTTGGTGCAGTAATATGATATGCATCGTCTGTTGCAGCATAACCTGCAAGTTCTGCATAAATTTTTGCTCCACGAGATATTGCATGTTCATAAGTTTCCAAAACAAACATTGCAGCACCTTCACCCATTACGAACCCGTCACGATTTTTGTCAAACGGGCGTGAAGCTTTCTGTGGTTGAGCATTATTTGTTGAAAGTGCTCTTGCAGCACAAAACCCTGCTACACCTAAAGGAGTAATACTTGCTTCTGCTCCACCTACTATCATTACTTCAGCATGGCCAAGACGTAAAATTTGTAATGCAGTACCTATTGCATGGTTTGAAGATGCACAAGCAGAAGAAACAGCAAAATTTGGTCCTAAAAAACCATACTGGATAGCAATCTCACCTGCAGCCATGTCTGGAATTTGCATCGGGATTAAAAAAGGGCTAATTCTTGACGGACCTTTTTCAAACAACACAAACGCTTCTTTTTCCATAGTAGCCAATCCGCCTATACCAGAACCAACAATTACGCCTATTTTAGTCTTGTCCTCTTTTTCTACGTTTAACTCAGCATCTTCAATTGCCATTTTTGCAGCAGCAAACGCAAACTGACAAAACCTATCCATTCGCCGAATTTTCTTTTTATCAATATAATTTTCTGGAACAAAATTTTTCACTTCGGCAGCAATCCTCGTAGGATAAGAAGATGCATCAAACGAAGTTATAATATCAACACCACTACGACCCTCTTTCAACGATTTTGTAAACTCTTGTGTTCCGATACCTATTGGAGATATTACACCAACTCCTGTAATAACTACCTTGGGAAATTTTTCTGCCATAATTTAAACTTTCTGATTTTAAAATCTTATTGTTGTTTTTCTTTTTGTTCTATTTTGCTTTTTATATAATCAATTGCTTGTTGGACAGTTTGTATTTTTTCTGCATCTTCATCGGGTATTTCTATCCCAAAATGGTCTTCTAACGCCATCACAAGTTCTACAGTATCTAACGAATCTGCACCTAAATCGTTTACAAAAGATGCTTGAGGAGTGACTTCTTGTATATCCACTCCTAAAGTTTCTGCAATGATTGTTTTTGCTTTGGTTGCTATATCTTCAGTTTGAGTCATAATTTCCCCTCCCCTTAGTAAATTTTTAATTTAAAAAATTTACATATACATCCCACCATTTACAGAAATTACTTGGCCTGTAATATAACTTGACTCTTCTATTGATAAAAACCAAACCACATTAGCTACGTCTTCTGGTTCTCCTAATCTGTTTAAAGGAATATATTCCATAAGTTTCTTTTTTTGTTCTTCGGACAATTTTTCAGTCATTTTAGTTTTTATATATCCCGGAGCAACTGCATTAACCAAAATACCTCGTGAAGCAAATTCTTTTGCTACAGTTTTTGTTAAAGCAATAACACCACCTTTAGAAGCAGAATAATTTATTTGTCCTGGGTTGCCCATAAGTCCTACTACTGAAGAAATGTTTATAATTCTTCCACTATGTTGTTTTAACATATATTTTGCTGTTGCTTTAATAAAATTAAACACTCCTTTAAGGTTAACATCCAAAACTTTGTCCCAATCTTCTTCTGACATTCGTAATACAAGGTTGTCTTTAGTAATCCCTGCGTTATTTACAAGGATATCAATTCTACCGAATTTTTCGTAGGTTTTATCTACACAATTTGCTACTTCTTGGTAGTTGCTAACATCAACTTTAAAAACTAAAGTTTCAACATTGTGTAATGACGATACCTCTTTAGCAGTATCTTCTGCAGTTTGTTGATCAATATCTACTATGACACAATTAGCTCCTTCAGAAGCAAGTTTTAAGACAATACTTTTACCGATACCTTGTGCTCCACCTGTAACAATTGCTGTTTTGTTTAATAATTTTTTTTCACACATAATATATTAAGAAAAAATTTGTTTTAAATTTTCAACTGTTGTTTGTAACGAACTAAGATTTTCAACATTAAACACTTTTGGTTTTGAATCAATTTTTTTTATCATGTTAGACAATGTTTTAGCTGGCCCACATTCTATAAAAATTTCGGTTCCTTGGGAAATCATATATTTTACTGTTTCAACCCAACGTACCGGATGATTTATTTGTAACTTCAAATTTTCACGAATTTCAATTTTATCTGTATGAGCTAAAGCGTCATAGTTCATAACTATTCGTATAAATGCATTATTTATATTTATTTTGTCAAGAGGTATGGAAAAAATTTTTTGTGCTTCGTTCATTAATGAAGAATGAAACGCACCAGATACTTTAAGTTTTATATTTTTAACTTTTTTTTCGTTAAGTATAGCAACTAATTTTTCTATACCTTCAAGATTTCCTGAAACAACTGTTTGTTCTAAAGTGTTGAAATTTACAGGTTCTACTATTAGACCATTTACAGATATTTCTTTACATAAAGATGTTAATTCGGAACTGTCCATACCAATAACTGCTACCATACCACCAGGATATTTCTCACTTTCTTTTTGCATAATTTCTCCACGTAAACTAACAATTTTAACTGTATCTTCAAAACTTAGCGCTCCAGAAATACATACTGCAGTATATTCACCTAAACTATGTCCTGCAACAAAACTTACAAATTTTTCAATTTCAGGAAATTTCAATTTCAACGATTGATAACATATAAAAGAAGTCACAAATACAGCTACTTGAGTAAAATTTGTAATAGCGAGTTTTTCTTGTGGCCCTTCAAAAATTAGTTGTTTCACATCATATCCCAAAATTTCTGAAGATTTGTCATAATAATTTCTTATTTCAGGGAAAGTTTCGTAAAGTTCCTTACCCATACCGACATATTGTGTACCTTGTCCTGGAAACACTATCCCTATTTTTGTCATAATTTCCCCCTTTATGCATATAAAATTTCTGCAATGGCACAGTAGACGGCTACAATTTGATCTACCAACGATTTTTTGGAGTAGAGCCTTCAGGCTCGTTGGAATAGAGCCTTTAGGCTCGTTAGGAATAGAGCCTTTAGGCTCGTTATATTATAATTTTTTCTCCACGAGGCTAAAGCCTCTACTCCAACTCTACAACAAAGCAAAGCTGACGCTTTGCTGCTACATTGTTTATGAAATTTTGTAACCAGTAATTGGTAATCAGTAATTAGGATATAAAATTTCCTTTACCTGCTATCACCTATTAAATTATATTCTCAAAATTGCAGCACCCCAAGTAAACCCTCCACCAAAAGCTACCAAACCTACAAGAGAACCTTTTTTAATACGTCCTTGAGATATTGCTTCATCCAAACCTACTATTGTAGTAGCTGCGGACATGTTACCATATCTGTCTACATTAACAAAAACTTTTTGTGGGTCAAGGTTTAACCGTTCACCTACAGCGTTAATTATTCTTAAATTTGCTTGATGTGGAATTAACAAATCCAACTGTTGAGGTGTTATATTTGCTTCTTGACAACATCTTATAACAGATTCTACCATTTTTGTTACAGCAACTTTGAATACTTCTTTACCACTCATAGTAATTGTATGTAAATTTTTCTCTACAGTTTCTTTTGTAGCTGGCATTCGTGAACCACCAGCAGGAATGTATAAAAGATTATCATAATTTCCATCAGAAGATAAATATGTAGAAATTATTCCGTCAGATTCATTCTCGTCTGTTGTTGTAGACAACAGCATTGCTCCTGCACCATCACCAAAAAGAACACAGGTGTTCCTATCTTTCCAATTGGTAACTTTAGACAAAGTTTCTGCACCAATTAATAACAATTTCTTACTTTTGGCTGTTCTCAGAAGTGATTCAGCAATTGCTAAGCCATATACGAACCCACTACACGCTGCTGAAATGTCAAAAGAGAACGGTTCGTTTTTCCCACCTAATTTTTTGTGAACTATACATGCAGTAGAAGGAAAAAACATATCCGGTGTAATTGTTGCCACAATTATAGTATCAATTTCATCCGGCGAGACACCCGCTTTATCTAAACATTCCTTAGCGGCAAATGTTGCAATATCGCTTGTTGCAACTGTATCTTCTACAATTCTACGTTCTTTTATCCCTGTACGAGTAACAATCCATTCGTTGGAAGTGTCCACCATTTTTTCTAAATCAAAATTAGTCAAAATTTTTGGTGGCAAATATTTGCCCGTAGAAACAATTTTTATTTTATTCATAAGTATCGTGTATATTCCATAATTATAGAATTTATATCTTTTTCTATAATAAGTTTAGCGGTTTTTATAGCATTTTTTATAGCTTTAGCATCTGACCTACCATGACATATTACACAAGGTTTTCTCAAACCTAACAATGGTGCACCACCATATTCGGAAAAATCAACTTGTTTTCTTAAATCTTTTATAGCATTCCAGACAAACGGTAACGAGATAAAAGCTACAGGATGTGCTTTTAAAGATTTTTTTACTAAAGTTAACAACATTTCAGCAACACCTTCACCAAATTTTAAAATTATGTTTCCTACAAACCCATCACATACTATGACATTTACATTACCTAAAGGTATGTCTTTACCTTCTATATTGCCAACAAAATTTAAATTGGTTTTTTTTAATAACTCAAATGTAGCAAGAGTTTGTGAATTTCCTTTACTTTCTTCAGTACCGATTGATAACAATCCTACGGTAGGATTGTTATTTCCGCTTAGACATTTGTAAAATGCTACACCAACGTATGCAAATTCTACTAATTGATATGGTTTACAATCAACATTTGCTCCTGCATCTATTAGTACAACAGGCCCTTTTAAAGTAGGTAACGTCGTGGTAATTGCAGGACGGTTAATCCCCTCAATAGTTCCAATCTGTGTTAAAGCAAAAGCAATAATAGCACCTGAATTACCAGCAGAAACAAACGCATCTGCTTGGTTATCTTTTACTAACCGTATTCCTACAGCAATAGAAGAATTTGGTTTCGTTCGTAAAACTTTAGACGGCTGGTCTTCCATGGAAATTACATCTTCTGCATTTACAATTTTGACTCTGTCAATTATTGATTTGGACAAATTTTTATATTTAGCAAGGTTTTCTACTATTATTTTTTGAGGACCTACAAGAATAATTTCTAAAAAATTTAATTCTCTTAATGCTTGAATTGACCCTTCAATATTCATTTGAGGGATGTTATAATCCCCACCCATTGTGTCAACAACAATTTTTAAACCCATAGTTTATTATTTTTCTGTTTCTGGCTGACTTTTTTCTTTTTTAGTAACCCATAATTCTCCTTTATAAAATCCACAGTTAGGACATATCCTATGGGGTAATTTATAACTTCCACATTGAGGACAACGAGATAAATTTGGTAGTGTCAGTATCCACTGACCACGACGTGACCGTGTTCTTGAATGAGTATGACGTTTTTTTGGGTTTGGCATAGGTGTCTCCTTTAATTTAGTTTATCTAGAACATTTACATTCTTCTTTATTTAAATTTACCTTACAACCTAAACAAATACCTTTACAATCAGGTTTACAAAGGTTTTGCATAGGAAAACTTGTAATTACAATATCATATACTTTATTGTCAAGTTCTACAACACGAGATTTTATTTCTTCTTCCTCAAGTTCAAATATTTCGTCAACTTTTATATTTTTATTTTCTATATATTCCTCTGCACAACGGTCACATATAAGTTTAAAACTGCCTAAAATGTTACCTACAATTTGTAAATTATTTTTTAACAATCGTAAAGTAAAAGTTATTTTCAACGGTCCTACGGAAATTTCGCGGTCATTTTTGCCTATATGAGGAACTTGGAACTGGTCATCTTCGTATTCTAATTGTATTTTACCTTCCTTTTTTAACCTATCTAACGATATTTTCATTATTTTCTCTTATTAAATTTTTTTGTCAAAGATTCCCAGCTTCAGAAGAAAGAAGTTTTTTTGTTATCTTAGCTATCATAAGTTCTTCATTAGTTTTTATTACTAAAACTTTTATTCTAGATTCTTTTTTAGAAATTATACCATCTTTGCTTATTAACATATTATTAAGTTTTTTGTCAATAATTATACCCAATTTATCCATATCTTGTAAAATATGTTCTCTTACTAAAGGTGAGTTCTCACCAACACCAGCAGAAAAAATTATTGCATCCGGATAGTTTAATACACCTATATATTGAGAGATATATTTTTTTGTAATATAGCAATACATTTCAAAAGCAAGTTCTGCTTTTTTATCACCACGATTCATCAAATCAATAATTGTTCTCATATCAGACGAAACGCCAGAAACACCTAACAGACCACTGCGGTTGTTAAATAACAAATTAGTTTCCTGAGGTGAAAGACCTTCTGCTGATTGTAAAAAAGTAACTACTCCGGGATCAATATCACCACTACGTGTTCCCATCATTATCCCAGCAGTTGGTGTAAATCCCATTGTTGTATCTATACTCTTAGCGTACTTTATAGCAGCAATACTTGCACCATTACCTAAATGGCAAGTTATCAATTTTAACTTCTCAGGTTTTGTTTTTAATATTTCAGCAGCACGGTAAACTAAATATTGGTGTGAAGTACCATGAAATCCATAACGACGAATTTTGTATTTTTCATAAAGAGAATATGGTATGGGGAACAAAGCTGCTTTCATTGGCATAGTTTGATGGAAAGAAGTGTCAAATACAGCAACATTTTTAATTTCAGGCAACAATGTTTCACAAGCAACAATTCCAGCAAGGTTATGTGGATTATGTAAAGGTGCTAACGGAATACATTTTTCAATTTCTTGTTTAACATATTCATCAACAATTACCGCAGTGGTAAATCTTTCTCCCCCATGAGCAACTCTATGTCCTATACCATCAATTTTTTTAATCTCTGTCTTAGGAAGAATGGAAGTAAGAATTATTTCTATCCCAGTTTTATGGTTTGGAACTTGTTGAACAAATTTCTCTTCAACATTTTGTGTAGGTATCTTATAAGTTATAATAGAATCGCTAAAACCTATCCGTTCAATAGTAACTGATAAAACATTACTTTCGTCACTAAATAAAGCAGACTTTATACTTGAAGAACCACAGTTCAAAACTAAAATGTTCATATGTTTAGAAACATCATGATATAATTTTTTTAATTATTTCGTCGGCCATTTCATAATTTTTTGCGTTACCACCGAGATCGTAAGTTACAACCTTCCCCTCTTTAATAACTTCAGCAATTGCAGATTCAAGTTTTGTTGCAACTTCAGTCTCTCCTAAGTATTCTAACATAAATTTTGCTGACAACAACAACGCAGTAGGATTTACTTTATTCATTCCTGCATACTTAGGTGCAGACCCGTGAACCGCTTCAAACACTGCACATTCATCTCCAAAATTTGCTCCAGGAGCAACACCAAGACCTCCTACTAAACCTGCACATAAATCTGAAATTATATCACCATATAAATTAGGCAATAACAATATATCATAAAGTTCAGGTTTCTGGACAAGTTGCATACACATATTATCTACAAGCCGTTCTTCATATTCAATTTCTGGATATTGTTGTGCCACTTTACGACATATTTCAAAAAATAATCCGTCGGTAAGTTTCATAATATTCGCTTTCGTTACAGCAGTAATTTTTTTTCGGTTATATTTTTTTGCATATTCAAACGCAAATTTTGCAATCCGTTCAGTACCAAATGCAGATATAGGTTTTATAGAAATCGCAGCATCAGGACGAATTTTATTTTTAGATTGTGCAATAATGTATTTTGCTTGTTCGCTTTGTGGTTCAAATTCTACTCCACAATATAAATCTTCTGTGTTTTCTCGGATAACTACTATGTCTACGTTATCATATTTTGTTTTTACACCAGTATAAATTTTACATGGACGAACACAAGCATATAAATCTAACTGTTGTCTTAACGCAACGTTTACAGATCTGAAACCTGTTGCTACAGGTGTAGTTATAGGACCTTTAAGAGCAACTTTGTTTTTTTTAATAGATTCTAAAACTGACTCAGGTAAAGGAGTATTGTATTTTTTAATAGCAATTTCGCCTGCTTCAACTTCTTCCCATTTTATTTCTACTGGTAGATAAGATAAAACTTTTTTAACTATTTCTACAAGTTCTGGACCTGTGCCATCACCCGAAATTAGTGTAACATTGTATTTTTTCATAAATTTGTTCCCCTTAATATCTATTTTTTTTAAAAACTGAATTTACACAATTTTAAAATATAAAATCAACTTTTAGTAAAATGTTTTTCTTAGAGTTAGTTGTTTTTTTTATAAAAAATTTTGTAAAAGTGGTAAATTTAAAATTAAGGTAAAACTTTATGGATTACAAAACGTCCTTTCTAATTTCGTTTTTAATCTCGTTTGTATTAACTCCAATATATAGATTTGTAGCTGTTAAATTTTCAGTCTATGACCATCCTATATCAGATATAAAAACACATAAACAACCTGTTCCTTATTTTGGCGGATTAGCAATTGCAACTGCATTTCTATGTACATTGATTTTAGTTCGTTGGACTACACATTTCCCTACAGGAACATTAAGGTCTTTTCGTGGAATAGTATTTGGTGGAATTATTATTCTTTTACTTGGACTTTTGGATGATATCAAATATAAAGGGTTACATTTTACTACAAAATTTTTTGCTGAAATTGTTGTCGCTATAATCACGATTCTATATGGGATAAAAATTAAGTTTATTTCTCCAGAATGGTTCGGTATAATAATTACTACTATATGGATCATTGGTATAACAAATGCATTTAATATTATAGATGTAATAGACGGTCTTTCAAGCGGAGTCGGAATAATCACAGCAATAGCATTTTTTATCATAGGCACAATTGCTCAAGAAGAAATTTATGTAAACTATACCTCTTTAGCGTTAGCAGGCGGGTGTTTAGGTTTTCTACCATATAACCTTTCAAAAAAATATAAAATATTTATGGGAGATACTGGAAGTTTATTTATAGGGTATGTAATTTCGTGTATCGCTTTAGGAACTAAATATTCTACAATAAACAAATTAGGTGTTATTGTTCCATTGATAATTTTAGCAATTCCAATTTATGATACGTTTTTAGTAAGTATAATTCGTTTACGAAAAGGTAAATCACCATTTCTTGGTTCTAAAGACCATTTTGCTTTAAGGTTAGAAATGTTAGGATTTAAACGTCACTATATTATTTTGATCTCGTATATAATAAACATTTTATTAAGTATAATAGGTGCAATAATTGCAAGAACAAATCAGACAATTTCTTTAGTTTTAGTATGTCTGTTAATAGTTTTCATAATCATTGTAACAAAATATCTTATGAGAATAGATATTGATTAGATGAAAATAGTAATTATAGGTGGCGGTTTGACAGGATTATCTTGTGCATACAAACTTCAACAAAAAAAAATTGATTTTTTGTTGATAGAAAAAAACAAACAGTTAGGTGGGTTGTGCAGGTCAGTAAAAATAAACAATTTTATTTTTGATTACACAGGACATTTCTTACATTTTCACGAAAGTAAAATTAAGAAATTTGTTAAAAAATTATTAGATAAAAACTTGTTGGAAATCTCACGTAAAGCCAAAATATACACACAATATGCTACCACTACCAATCACCTTATTCCTTACCCGTTTCAAGCAAATATAGGATTCTTAGAACCAAAAATAATCAAAGAATGTATTTCAGAACTAATTAAATCACAGTTAAAAAATACTTCTGTATTAAAAACAAAAAATTTTTATAGTTGGTTGTTGAACAATTTCGGTTCTGCAATAACACGATATTTTTTCTTGCCATACAACACAAAATTGTGGAATTATAAATTAACAGAGATTTCTACAGATTGGGCTGAAAAATTTGTCCCCATACCTAATGTTGAACAAATAATGAATAATATAATAAATCTTACTACACAAAAGTTCGGGTATAACACCACATTTTTTTATCCCAAACATGGTGGGATACAATCGTTGATAAATTCAATTGCAAAATGTGTAAATAAAACAAATGTTCTGACACAAAAATCAGTAGAAAAAATAGATTATAAGAAAAAAGTTTTATATCTATCTTCAAAAGAAACTGTCTCTTACGACGTTTTGATTTCTACTATACCATTAAACAATTTAGTAAAAATTACAAATCTTCCTAATAAAATAAAATTTTTAGCAAACAAATTAAGATATGTAGCTGTTGTATGTTTCAACATAGCATTAAAAACTTCTAACATGAAAAATGTTCACTGGATCTATTTCCCTCAAAAAGAATTCGTGTTTTACAGAGTAGGATTTTATCACAACATAAATCCAACATTAGTTCCTGAAAATAAGGCTTCATTGTATGTAGAAGTTTCATATCCTCCAAATAAAATTATTTCAGTAAACTCTTTGTATGAAGATGTTATCAAAGGGTTAAAATTTGCTAAAATTATTAGTTCAAAAAAAGATATTTTGTTTTACAATGTATTATACATTCCCTGTGCATATGTTATTTACGATTTTGCCAGAAACACAGTTGTAAAATATATTAAAAATTATTTAGAATCAAACAATATTTTTTCCATAGGCCGTTATGGTGCATGGAAATATTCGTATATGGAAGAAAATATAAAAGATGCATTTGATACTATAGATTTTATTCTTACACAAAAAAAATGAAGTTAACATTGATAGGATATTTATTACTTGCGATACTTTTGTGGGGTATAGCACCTATATTTGATAAGTTTGGGGTAAAAAGTGTAGATGTTTACACAGGAATTTTTTACAAAAATTTTGTTGCGACAACGTTTTTTGGTATATTTTATTTAATTTATTTTGGGATAGAAAGATTATGGAATTGCGATTTTGTTGGTGTAGGGTGGTATATTTTAAGTGGTATTTGTGCAAGCGTGTTAGGTATGATATTTTATTTTAATGCATTAAAACTTGCTGATGCGTCCCTAGTAGTTCCAATAGTAGCAACTTATCCTTTGATATCTACAATTTTAAGTGTAATCTTTTTAAAAGAACATTTGTCAATTGATAGAATAATAGGTGTTATTTTTATCATCTTAGGTATATGGTTAATAATACGAAAATGAAAAAAATTAAAGTTGTTCACATAATTACAAAATTAGAGTTAGGTGGAGCACAAAAAAATACACTATATACTGTTGAACATTTAAATAAAGATATGTTTGAAGTATATTTATTAACAGGTCGTGGAGGAATGTTAGATAATTATGCAAAAGAACTTGCACATAAGACAAAAATAAAACTTTTTTTTGTAACAGATTTAGTCCGAGAAATTCATCCTTGGAAAGATTGTTTAGCATTAATAGAATTATTCTTTTTGTTAAAAAAAATTTTGCCTGATATTGTCCATACTCATTCTTCCAAAGCAGGAATTTTAGGTCGTTGGGCAAGTAAATTTGTAGGGTGGTTAACACACCACAGAATAAAAATCATTCATACATTTCACGGATTTGGATTTAGTAGGTTCCATAAATGGTTTGTTAGATATTTATACATTTTTTTAGAAATTGTAACTGCTAAAATTTCTCATAAACTTATTTTTGTATCAAAAGCAAATATAAACACTGCGTTAGAATATAAAATTGTTCCAGCCAAAAATACAACGAAAATTTTACTTATTCGCAGCGGAATAAAATTCGCAGATTATAAAAATGTTTCTGAATTACGAAGTAAGATGTTACAAGAATTAAATATTACAAAAGAAGTAAAGGTTATCTCTACAATAGGACCGTTTAAACCTCAAAAGAATTTAGTTGATTTTATTACCATGGCAAAAATTATTATTTATGATTTAAAATTTTCTAAATATAAACTTCACTTTTTCATTGCGGGCGACGGAGAACAAAGAAAATTGTTAACTTCTTTAGTAGAGCGCTATAAATTACATAAATACATCACATTTCTCTCTTGGTACAAAAATATACCTGGATTAATGTCTATCACAGATATATTTGTAATGACATCTTTATGGGAAGGATTACCAAGATCAGCTGTAGAGTCACTTTTAAGCGGAGTTCCTGTCATTGCATATGAAACTGACGGATTAAAAGATATAATAAAAGAAAACATAAATGGTTATCTACTGCCTGCGAAAAATGTTTTTGCTTTAGCAAAAAAAGTTGTAGAAGTTTTATCTGACGAAAAAAAACTTGAAATGTTAAAATCTAATGCAAAAAATTCTGTTGATACAACTTTTGATATTGATTATATGGTTGAACAACAGCAAAGACTATATATAGAAATTGTTTCAAGTTAAACTAAAAAAAGTTTTTTTGTCTTATCTTGACAAATTTTTGAGAAAAAGGTATATATTTTTTTCATTGGACGGGTGGCGGAGCGGCCAATCGCAGCAGACTGTAAATCTGCCGGACTTCGGTCCTACGTAGGTTCGAATCCTACCCCGTCCATACTATACATTTATTTAAGAAAAAGGATATTTGGGAAAGATAGAATTATCGTGGGTAAAACGGGTTGTGTTCTTTTTCACTTTCTAAACTACAATGATTCCCATGACCAGGGAAAAACGTTGTCTTTTGAGGTAAGGAAAATATTTTTTTTAACGATTTAACTAAGAAATCCATATTTCCTAAAGGAAGGTCTGTCCTACCAATTGAACCACAAAATAATGTGTCACCACTAAAAAGATAATTTTTACTGTCTTCTTCTATATACAAACAAATACTTCCTGGCGTATGTCCGGGAGTATGCAAAACTAAAATTTCTTGTCCACCACAAAAAAATTTTTCTTTGTCATCAACTTCTTGGATAGGTAGTTTTTTTATCTCTTCTATATTAAATGGGGAACCAAAAAATAAAGATAAATTTTTTGTGTTGTCAAATAATAAAGATAATTCTGATTTATGTATTACAAAAGGAACATTAAATTTCTCATAGAAATATTGTATTCCTGCTATATGATCATAATGTGCATGCGTGATAATAATCTTTTCTAATTTAAGTTTTTGTTGAGTTATTACATCTACAATTTCTTGTGTATTTCCGCCAGGGTCTATTAAAATTGTTGACGAAGATGCACGATCTATATATAGATAACTGTTAGTACCAAATTCGTTTACTACAAATGTAAGAATGTTTTTCATCTAATATTCCTTAAATATTTCATCAAGAACAGAAACTACAAAATCTACATCTGAAGTTGTTATTATTAACGGAGGCAAAAATCGTAAAACTTTATCTTGAGTTACATTTATAAGTATTCCTTTCTGAAGACATTTTTGGACAACTTCACGACAAGGAAAAGTTAATTCCATACCAACCATAAGTCCTACCCCTCGCACATCTTTTATAAATTTATACTTTTTCTTTAATGAAACTAACCTACTAAGAAAATATTCCCCTACAATCTTCACATTTTTTAGTAATTTAGTATCAATAAGTTTTAACACTTCTGTAGCAACTGTACAACTTAATATATTCCCGCCGAAAGTTGACCCATGGTCCCCAAAATTGAATACAGAAGCATATTTTTCATCTACTAAAGTTATCCCCAAAGGTAAACCGTTAGCTACACTTTTAGCCATCGTTATAATATCTGGTTTTACTTTATAATACTGATAAGCGAACAATTCTCCTGTACGGCCATATCCTGTTTGTACTTCGTCAAAAATAAGTATTAATTTTTTTTGGTTGCACAGATCACGTAATTGTTCAAGAAACTTTTTTTCTGCAGGGATTACTCCACCTTCACCTTGAATAGGTTCTAACATTATTGCTACAGTACGGTTTGAAATCAATTTTTTTACTGAAGTTATATTGTTAAATTCTGCATATTTAAACCCTTCAAGTAATGGTTCAAACCCTGTTTGAAACTTTTGCTGGCCTGTAGCAGTAACAGTGGCAATAGTTCTTCCATGAAAAGAATTTTTAAAAGTAATAATTTCGTATTTACCAATTGAATTCCCATATTTACGAACAAGTTTTATTGCACATTCGTTAGCCTCAGCACCAGAGTTAGAAAAAAACACTCTCGCTGGAAAAGTTTTTTTAATTAAAAGTTTCGCAAGTTCAATTTGTGCCGTGTGATAATAAAAATTTGAGATATGCCATAACTTATTAGATTGACGTTTCAATACTGTTAAAAGTTTTTTATTACAATGACCAAGATTACTTACACTTAACCCACAAAAAAAGTCAAGATATCTTTTGCCATTAATATCGTATAAATACTTCCCTTCACCTTTGACAAAAATAATATGGAATCTGTTGTAAGTATTTAAAAAGTACTGATCATAATACGAAAAAATATTTTTATCTGAGAAGTTCATTTTATTTTTCTAGAAATTATTTTTGGTTGTGAAGAAGTAATCAATATATCATCTTCTACTCTTAATCCAAACTTGTTTTGAAAATAAATTCCAGGTTCTATAGTAATCACCATACCTTTTTCTAAAACAGTTTTATTATTTATGTTAATACTAGGTGCTTCATGAACATCAATTCCCAATCCGTGACCTACTGAATGTAACAAATTTTTTTCAATTCCGAGTGATTTAAAATATTTTTTTGCAAAAAAGTCAATCTGGGCTACTTTAGTACCCGGTCTACACATTGAAATTAAGATGTTTTGTAATCTACATAAATGTTGATATAAACTATATACCTCAGTATTTTTTTTGACGCCATACATTCGAGTAATATCACAACAGTAACCATTAAATTTGCAACCTAAGTCTATAAGTACTAAACTATTTTCGCTAAACTGTTTATTTCCGCTGATATGGTGTGGGTAAGAAGTGTTCTCATCAAACGCAACAATAGGCTCAAACGCAGGTTCTACATTGTAATCTATAAACAATTTCAAAATATAATTTTTAACTTCAAGTTCAGTTATACCACGGGAAAGTGTTTTAACCACTTTTTTTAATATTTTATGAACAATTTTAGTTGCTATAGTTATATTTTCTATTTCTTTTTTAGTTTTTTTTTGTCGTAAGTTTGTCAGAATTGAATCAAAAATGATTCTATATTTTTTCTTTAACAGTTGATATACAGCATAACTTACAGTTTTGTTTAAAGATATTTTGTGAAACTTTTTTGGCAATAAAGATAATTGTTCAATTAGATTTTCTCCCACAACAATATTTGCCAAAGGGAAATATTGTGTAAGTTGTGTAGCAATCATTTTTGTAGTAAGGAAAAAAATTTTGTCTTTTGTTATACCCAACGTATACCCGTCAATACTACAGTTTGTTAAATAAAACAAGTCAGATTTGTCCATAATAAGCAGTAATGTATCTGAAGGGACACGGTTCCGTAAAAAAGAAAGTATTGTACGATTTAACATATTTTTATGCCTTTGAGTTTATCCAATTAAATAAATATTTTATTGCATCAATTACAACTTCTTTTGGTACATTGCTTACAGTTTTGGTCATACCAATATCTTTAGGTAAAACAAAACGAATATTTTCATTTCTTACTTTTTTGTCGTATTGTAAATGAAAATATATTTGCTGTGGTTTGATTGATACAATTTTTTTATTAAATCTCATATTTTTAGTATAAAAATCTACAAGGTCTAAAATTTTTATAAATTTATACCAAGGTAATATTTTCAATTTTGCTGCGAGATAACTCTCCGCTACTAAACCCAAAATCACACATTCGCCATGAGAATATATTTTATATTTTGTAACTGATTCTATAGCGTGAGCTATAGTATGTCCAAGATTAAGTTTTTCACGTAATCCTGTAAGTTCTTTTTCATCTTGTTGAACAATTTCTAATTTTGTTTTTATACAAGACAAGATTAAATCTTTAACAAATTTTGATTGTGATTTTTTCATTATAAAAGATAAAAACTCCGTTTTATTGGTTTCTAACATATTAAATATTTTTTTGTTAAGTATAGCATATTTTAATATTTCAGCAAAACCATTATATAACTCTTTCTGTGGCAAAGTTTTTAATAACAACAAATCACATAAAATAATCCTAGGTTGATAAAAGTTACCGACAATATTTTTACCTTTATAAAAATTTATTGCTGTTTTCCCACCAATTGAAGAATCTACCATAGCAACTAAAGTTGTAGGTATTTGAACATAAGGAATTCCGCGCATAAATGTTGCCGCAGCAAAACCACATAAATCGCCTAACACACCACCACCAAAAATTATTATCACACTTTGTCTGTCTATATGTAATTCAAGAAATTTAGTATACAAAAAAGACAAATAAGAAATATTTTTAATCTGTTCACCTTCAGGTAAAAATATTGTCTTATGAATATTTAAAGTTTCAAATTTTTTATGATACAACTTCCATAAGTTTTTATGTGTAACAGTGATAATTTTGTTATTCAACATTTCTTTTTTAAGAATACGAGTTAAAGATTCAATTGAAGTTAGAAAAACTTTTACTATTTTTTGTTCGTTAATTTGTATTTCCAAGTTCATATTTTTTTACAAACTCTATAATTTGTGTAACAATTTCTTCTATAGATAAATTATCCGTAGAGATTTGTAAATCACAGTCTTTATAAAACTCTTTTCTGTATTCTAACAAATTCTTTATTTCCTGTAACGGGTTTGGCTTGTTTAACAACGGTCGAACACCAGGTTGTTGGTTTAACCGTTTAAAAATTGTTTCTGGTAAGGCAGTTAGGTTTATTATTATACCATTACTTCTTAAATTAAGCATGTTTTCTTTTCTCAGCACTACGCCACCACCAGTAGAAATTACACAATTATTTTTTTTACTTACTTCTTGAACAACTTTTGACTCTATTTCGCGGAAATACGGTTCTCCATATCGCTCAAAAATTTGTGTGATTGGCAATCCAATTGTAGATTCTATAATTTCGTCAGTATCTATGTATTCAAACTGTAATTTTTTAGCCAACAACTTACCTACGGAAGTTTTCCCCGTACACATAAAACCTGTCAATACTATATTCATATTCCAAGCTTATTTCTTAATGATGTTATATACGTTATTATACTTTTATAAAAATTTTTCGTTTATACAAAAAACTTATTAATCCTGTCACTAACAAACTAAATAAAATTGCAAAAATTAACGAACTTAACCTGAAATGGTTCAAAGTAAGTTTTAACAGTATCCATTTATAGATAAATTCTTTCAATGAAACAGTTGTTCCTTGAAACTTCACTTGTATCATATTCAATATTCTGGCAAAAATTCCTGAACAAAAAAATGCTGTGATAGCATTTGTCCCTAAAATTAAAAAAGGTGTTGTACCCCAAGTATATCTTTTTATGTCAGAGTACCAATAACAAATGGATAATACATTTAACGCTAACCCTGCTGTGAGAACAACATATGAAGGCGTCCACAAAGATTTGTTTATCGGTATTATAACATCTAATACATATCCTGAAAAAAACATTATTGTTCCTACGATAAACATCATTGTTACTTTTTCATACGGTTCTATTTCTTTTTTCAACCACCAAGCACAAACTATCCCAATTAAAGTTGTCCCTATTGCTGAAACAGTGCTTAGAAGTCCTTCAGGATCCCAAGTTTTTGTATACGACCATAAATGTTTTTGTGTGAAAACAATCCTGTCAATATAGGCGCCAAGATTGCCATCTTTATGTTGTGCTGATATCACTCCTGCACCATAACCAGGTACCGGAACAAAAGTTATCAACAAATAATATATAACGAGCAACAATGTTGTTATACATATAATTTTTTTTGGCGACATATTTATTGTCCTGTTAACAATTTTTGCAGTTTTTATATAAATCAACGAAGAAATAAAATAACATATTGAAATTCGTTGTAACACACCGGGAATACGTAGTGTCTCCCACGGAGATTTGTATAATATGAACACAATTAATGTAAAAGAAACAACAATCAGTATCCAACGGAAAATTTGGAACACAACTTTTTTGTTTTTAACTAAAATTTTTGTAGTCAACAAATGTTCACTTAATACAGAAACAGATAATAATATATACAACCACCAAGTGAACTTGTTAAAACTGTGTAACAGAAGACCTAACAAAAATACCAGTAGTGCTCTTCGGATTATTTTTAAAAAAACTTTTTGAAATTCTACATTGGAAAGTAAATATTTATCAAGTGAATATTTTATAGCTACACCTACAATAAACAAAAAGAACGGAAATATCAAATCTGTCAATGTCCATCCGTGCCATTCTGCATGTTTTAACGGAGGGTAAATGTGTGACCAACTACCAGGGTTATTGACTATCAACATCCCAGCTATTGTTAAGCCACGAAATATATCCAAAGAAACCAACCTTTCTGAAAACAACTTTGTATTCATTACAATTTTTTTATTCAAGTATTGTTTTAAACAACTCTGTTAGCTGTTTAGGATTTGCTTTACCTTTAGTTTTTTTCATTGCTTGGCCAATTAATGCACTAATTGCTTGGTGTTTGCCAGATTTATAATCTTGTACAATTTGAGGATTTTCTCGTATCACTTCTTCTACAACTTTTTTTAATTCTGAAACATCGGTAATCTGTACTAAACCTTTTTTTTCTACAATATTTTTTGGCGATTCTTTTGTAACCCACAATTCTGCAAAAACTTCTTTCATAAGTTTTGAACTTAGTGTACCATTAATAACCATTTGTGCTAATTCTGTAATATATTCAGCAGGAAGAGATATTTCAGAAATAGTTTTATTTTCAGCATTAAGTTTACCTAAAAGTTCTGTAGTAATAATATTACATACAACTTTTGCTAACTGTTGTAATTCATCTTGTGATTTAAAAGTTGTTTTAGACATACATTGGTCAAAAAATGTAGCCAAACCTTTTTCTGATACAAGAACAGTAGCATCATAATCGGAAAGTCCGTATATATTTTTAAACCGTTGTTTTTTATGGTGGGGCAACTCTGGCAATTCTATTTGAACTTTCTGTATCCATTCAGAAGAAATTGTTAATGGGAGCAGGTCAGGTTCAGGAAAATACCGGTAGTCATGTGCTTCTTCTTTAGAACGCATCGGTTCTGTAATAGATAACTTTTCGTTCCACAAACGTGTCTGTTGAACAACTTTTTCTTTTGAAGAAAGAAGTTTAACTTGACGTTGAATTTCGTAAGACAACGCTTCACGAATTGATTTAAACGAATTCATATTTTTTAGTTCTGTTTTTGTACCTTTAAGAAGATACGGTTTTAAATTTAACCATGAAGTAAAATCTGTTGGAAAATTTTTATCTTCAAAAAATTTAGACAAAAATTCCTCCTCTAGCGATATTACAGAAATGTTTGCGTCACACCTAAAACTTCCCTGTTCCATATCACAATCAGATACATCAATATACCGTAAAATATTACGTAAAGAAACTAAATATTCGTTTGCTTCTTCTACAGAAAAAATACAAGGTTCTGTAACTATTTCTAACAACGGTGTACCACTTCTGTTGTAGTCAATAAGTGAATATGAAAGTTCTTCCTTACCAATTGCATGCAAAAGTTTACCCGCATCTTCTTCTAAATGTATCCGTGTAATAAAAATTTTTTTAGTATAGTTTTGAAGTTCTATCTCTACATATCCTTGGGTAGCAAATGGTGTTTCATACTGTGAAATTTGATAATTTTTAGGTAAGTCAGGATAATAATAATTTTTCCGTGCAAAAATAGATATTGGAGATATTTTACAATTTAATGCTAAAGCGGTTTTTATTGCAAGTTCTACTGCGTATTTATTTATCACAGGTAACACTCCGGGCTGGCCTGTACATACAGGACAAATATTTTTGTTAGGTTCACTACGCGGGTTTACAGCACAACTACAAAACATTTTACTTTTCGTCTTCAATTGAACATGAACTTCTAACCCTATCACAGGCAACCATCTTCCTAAGTCATCTTCAACAACAAAATTTGGTTTCATAACAAATTTTAATAATTCGTAGAAGAAGGTTTCAAAATATACAATTTCTCGCCCTGTTGAATATAACCAAGTTCTTTTCTTATATGATATACGATTGTATCAGTATCGTTGTGTAACAAATAAACTTCGTATTTCAATTGTTGATTTTCTTTTTTAAGTTCAGCAAGTTTTTTTTTAAGTTTACTGTAGTGATGTTTAAGAATAAAATATTTTATTATTGCATCATAGATAAAAAAATATCCACAAAACAAAATTGCAATAATTATCCACAACTTTTTGAAATTTATTGTGGGAAGTTTTATGTTATACTTTTTTTTGCGAAGTGTCACTTTTTATATATTTTACTTCCAAGAAATACTGCTTTTAAACCGAGTTCTTCTTCTATTCTCAACAATTGGTTGTACTTACAGATACGGTCAGTTCTTGAAGCAGACCCTGTTTTAATTTGTCCTGTATTTAATGCTACAGATAGGTCAGCAATAAATGTATTTTCTGTTTCGCCTGACCTGTGAGAAATTATTGCTTTGTATCCGTTTTTATATGCAAGAGTAACTGTTTGTATGGTTTCAGTTAAAGTACCTATTTGGTTCAACTTTATTAAAATTGCATTAGCAATTTTTTGCTCAATACCTTTTTTAAATATTTTGGGATTGGTAACAAAAATATCGTCACCTACAAGTTGTACTTTGTTAGACAATTTTTCAGTTAACAACTTCCATCCATCCCAATCATCTTCTGCAAGACCATCTTCTATTGACACAATAGGATACTTTTCTATAAGCTGTTGATAAAACTCTACCATTTGTTGAGAAGATTTTTCTTTATTTTCTTTTTCTCCTAAAAGAATATATTCATCGTTATAAAATTCTGACGCTGCAGGGTCTAATGCAATATAAATATCCTTACCTGGCGTATATCCTGCTTTTTTAATTCCCTCAATTAGTAAATCTAACGCTTCTATATTAGATGATAAATTAGGTGCAAACCCGCCTTCGTCACCTACCGCAGTAATATAGTTTTTCGATTTTAACACTGATTTCAAACTGTGAAACACTTCTACACCATAACGTAACGATTCTTTAAAACTTTTTGCACCTGCAGGAACTATCATGAACTCTTGAAAATCTACATTATTATCTGCATGTTTACCACCATTTAATACGTTCATCATAGGAACAGGTAAAACATATTCTTTTTCTTTGATTCCGTAAGTTTTGCGTATATATTTATATAGTGGCATTTTGTAATAATTTGCTGCTGCAACACAACAACTTAACGAAACACCTAAGATAGCATTTGCACCTAAAGACGATTTTGTCTCAGTACCATCAAGAGAAATCATTAATTCATCAATTTTTTGTTGTTGAGACACATCCATACCTTTAAGTTTTTTTGCAATTATTGTATTTACATTGTTAACTGCTTTGATTACACCTTTACCTAAATATCTCTTTGTGTCACCATCACGAAGTTCTAACGCTTCATTTTCGCCTGTTGACGCTCCAGAGGGAACTTGTGCTCTGCCTAAAGTCCCATCGGATAAAATCACGTCTACTTCTACCGTAGGATTACCCCGAGAATCTAAAATTTCTCTTGCTTTGATTTTTTGTATTTTAGGTTTCATACTTTTTCTCCTTCCTCAATTAAATATAAAAAGAAACTAAATATCTAAATTTTTAACTTCTAAAGCGTGCGCTTCTATAAACGCTCTTCGTGGTTCAACTTTTTCACCCATCAAAGTTGAAAAAATTATATCTGCTTCAGTAGCATCTTCAAGTGTTACTCGTAACAACTTCCTTTTTTTAGGGTTCATTGTAGTTTCCCAAAGTTGTTCTGGATTCATCTCTCCAAGACCTTTATATCGTTGAATTTCAAAACCTGTCTTTGCCACAGTGTTTATCATATTAGCAAATTCAGAAATAGATTTTACTTCAAATATATCTTTTTCAGTTTTCAGTTTAGCAATAGGTTTATCTTTATTCACAACTTCTACATTGAAACCTAATTTAGCAAGTTTTGAAATAATTTTTTCTAACGGTTCAAATTCCCATAGATCTTTAAAATAATACATTATTTCTGTTTCTGCACCTTTGTCTTTCAAAATTTCTTCTTTTTTTTGACGCCATTGTTTCTCTGTAAAAATAAATTCTTTTGTTTTGTTATATGTTAATACACATATTGGGAAAGTTTTATTTTTTTTGAACTCAAGATACTCTTCCCAACTTACTTCTTTGTTTTTTAATTTTGTAATTAAAGAATTTAGGTTTAGTATAGATTTAAACAATTCATAAATTTCGGAACTATTTTTTTCTGGTGTAAATTGAACTTTATTGTCTGAAGATGCTACATAAATTTTTTTCGAAGCTTCTTTCAACAACAATTCTTGTAATTGTTGTTCTGAATCTACATACATTTCTTTTTTATCTTTTTTTATTTTATACAACGGAGGACAAGCAATATAAACATATCCATGTTCTATTAAAGGCAACATCTGACGATAAAAAAATGTTAATAACAAAGTTCTAATATGTGCACCATCTACATCTGCATCAGTCATGATTATAATCTTATGGTATCTAACTTTTTTAATATCAAACTCTTCTTTTCCTATCCCTGCACCAATCGCTGTTACTAAAGTTCGGATTTCCTCATTACTTAATACTTTAACCAACCGCGATTTTTCCACATTAATAATTTTACCTTTTAAAGGAAGTACTGCTTGAAAATTTCTGTCTCTAGCTTGTTTTGCAGACCCTCCAGCAGATTCTCCTTCTACTATAAACAACTCACATATTGACGGGTCCGTTTCAGAACAATCTGCTAATTTTCCTGGCAATGTTGCAGTCTCTAACAAACTTTTTTTGCGGACAAGTTCTCTTGCTTTTCTTGCAGCTTCTCTTGCTTCAGAAGCTGAAATAATTTTCTGACAAATTTTTTGTGCTATTTGAGGATTTTCTTCAAAAAATGTAGACAATGTTTCAGCTGCTATAGATCTCACTATACCTTCTACTTCAGAATTACCTAATTTAGTTTTTGTTTGTCCTTCAAACTGTGGGTTTGGAAGTTTTAATGATATTACGAGAGTTAACCCCTCCCTAACATCTTCACCAGTTATATTTAACTCTTTACCTTTTAACAAATCATGTTTTTTAATATAATCATTAACAACCCGGGTTAATGCAGAACGAAACCCACTTAGATGTGTTCCTCCTTCTGTAGTATGGATTGTATTAACAAAAGTATATATTCTTTCATCATATTCATCGTTATATTGTAGTGCTGCTTCTAATATCAAAGATTCTTGTTTTTTAATGAAATATATAGGTTCGGGATGTAATGTATCTTTGTTGGCATTTAGAAACTTTACAAATTCTACTATTCCACCGTCGTATTTAAAAGTCTTTTCTTTATCTTCACGTTCGTCAATAATGGTAATTCTCAAGCCAGGGTTCAAAAATGCAAGTTCACGCATCCTGTTCGCCAAAATATCAAAAGAAAACTTCGTTGTAGTAAATATTTGACTATCTGGAAGGAACCGTATTTTTGTTCCTGTGGTATCAATAGTTCCTACAACTTTTAGTGGTGTTTGAGGAACTCCACGAGAATATTTTTGTTGATATATTTTCCCATCTCGGTAACTTTCTGCAATGAGCCATTCGGATAACGCATTTACCACTGAAACACCAACACCGTGTAACCCACCTGAAATCTGGTAGGCTTTATGGTCAAACTTACCTCCTGCATGTAATACCGTTAGTACAACTTCAAGCGCAGATTTACCCTCAATTTTAGGATCCTTAGTTCCTTTCATTGGGTCAACAGGTATACCTCGACCATCATCCTTAACAGTTACAGAACCATCTTCATGAAGAATTATATCAATATTTTTACAATACCCGGCAAGCGCTTCGTCTATAGAATTATCCACAACTTCGTAAACCAAATGGTGTAACCCTGCTGAACCTGTAGAACCTATATACATTGCAGGACGTTTACGAACTGCCTCAAGACCATCTAAAACTTTTATTTTAGATGCGTCATACTTTTCAGTAACTTTTTGTTGATAATTTTCCTTTGTCATAGCAAACTCTCCATAATTAAGTTGTAGATTTTACAATAAAATCACTTAAAAATTTACGTAGTTGTTCCAATGTTATACCAGTATAAAAATTTTTCCCTTCTACGAAAGAAATTTTCCCTGTCTGTTCAGAAACAACAATTGATACAGCATCTGTTACCTGAGCAATACCACAAGCTGCACGATGTCGTGTACCATAATCTTTACAATAAACTTCCTCGCTTAATGGTAAAATACATCTTGCAGCAAGAATTTTATCTTTAGAAATAATTGTAGCACCATCGTGTAAAACATTGTTCGGGTAAAATATGTTCAACAACAACTCTTTTGTTAAATCTGCATTCAAAACTACTCCACTAAGAGTAAAATCTTTCAATCCTGTAGAACGTTCTACGACTATCAACGCACCAATATGTTTTTCAGAAAGTTCTTTTACTGCAGAAATTATTTCTTCAATATTTTTAATTTTATAAGAAGTATTATGTTTTGGTGGATAAAGTTCAGCTAACATATTTCGTAGTTCTGGCTGGAAAACAATCGCTAAAACTATAATCCCTGCAACCCAAAATTGTTTTAACAACCATGCTGTCAAAGGTAACTCCAACTTAACTGCTATCAAAGTAAGTAAACCAATAGCAACTAAACCTAAAAATATTTGCATTGCTCTTGTCCCACGAATAAGAACAATAAATCTGTATACTATATAACACACAATACAAATATCTAACAGATAAATTAAATATTTATACCATCCAAAATTCATACATTTCAAAGTTATCTTTAGAATCCATGTTTTAGTGTTAAATACAAAATAATTTTGGAATAGTCAAGTGATACAGATTCACTAAAAACTTAAACTGGTTAGATTTTTTATCACGAGACCACAGTCGCGCCAAATATAATCAAACTCTGTGGCTAAAAAAATTTTTAAGACAATTTCATTACCTAAACAATTTCTTAACAGTGAAATTAACCTTGAATAAATTTCTGTTCTTATAGGTCTTGAGTATCTATATTTTTTATCAGGACAAAGAAACATTTCGTAAAAACATAGTTTACTTCGATTTTGTAACAATTGGCGAAACTGTTGTCTGGTTAACCGTAAACAGGAGAAAGTTATTGAATGAAGTTTTTGAGTCTCAATTTTTTCAACAACTGAATTAATAAGTTTTTCATAATTAGCGATTAAATTTTCTACTGCAGAAATTACATCATTGTACGTAATACCATTTACAGGATAAAGTATAATAGGTTCAAACCGTAACCCTATGAGAAATCCAAGTTGTTGAGCATAAGATAATGACTGTAACCTTTCTTGAACCGTAGCAGTATGTTTTTCAAACTCACTTACAACATTTTGTGGTGCTAAACTTGCAGTATATATTATTTTAACATTTTTAGAATGTTTACACAAATTTTTTTCATTCTTTTTTAACAGATTAGCAGTTTTTGTCCTTAGTTCTATGAAACATTTTTTCTCATAGTTTTCTGCTAAATTAGAAATTATTGATATTAGCTTAGACAAACTATGAATATGCTGGTCTGTAAGTAACGAATCTGTTGTTTCACCACAGTTGAAATAAAATACACTTTTAGGTAAAGAAAAAAGATTGGTCAATTCTACAGTGATATTGTCAAGATTCTCGTATACCGTAGGATTGCCTAACACTTTAGAAAATTTTAAATAACAATATTCACAACCTAAATTACATCCTGTCCCTAAAGAAACTACATACTCATCAAGGTCCACTATCTTGTTGCCATAGACATATTTACTAATAAAACAAGTTTTACGAACTACCATATATCATTATCGCCAAAAAATAATTACGAAAAAAAATTTTCCCCACTTAAATTGTAATACAATAAAAAATTTTAGTATAAGAAATCAACAAATACGACTTAACAAAAATAAAAAAATGAAGGTTATAAAATATTGGTCGGTAGTAATTTTTTGGTGTTGTGTGATTTGGTTTTTTTCAAGTATTCCATATTTAAAAATAGAAGAGCTCGGTTTTTGGGATTTTGTTTTAAGAAAATTTGCACATATAACAGAATTTTTTGTCTTAACCACATTATTATTTCGTGCAATTAAAAACACAATGAAAGTTGACCAATTTCAACTTTATTTCTGGTCAATATTTTTGAGTTTTATATATTCCGTAATAGATGAATTACACCAACATTTTGTTGCTGGAAGGTATTGTTCTCCGATTGACGTAATGATAGATTCTTTAGGCATTGTAATATCAGCAGTGGCTTACAAAATTTTTCTTTATCAATACTTGTAATATTTATAAATTTTTTATAAAAACTAAAAATTAATATTCCGCGGTAGCTCAATGGTGGAGCGTCCGGCTGTTAACCGGATGGTTGCTGGTTCGAGTCCAGCCCGCGGAGCCAATCTTAATGATACACACTAGAGATCTTTCGGAAAAAGAATCGGAAGTCCCATTTTCTTTTTTATCGCCACCTAAACCAACTTCTAAAAGATTGTTTTATGGATGGAAGAAAAGGAGATAATGACGGTTAAACAGGAAGCCGAATATTTACAGATACACGAAATACTCTGTCTATAAAACTTGCCTGCACAGGTCTTATCCCTTCAACTAAAAATCGCTGGTCAGTGGCAGTTTTGATTCCCTTCTTCAACAAATTTTTCTATTTCTTTTTTTGCTTTTTCCAAAAGTTCCTTAGATTCCTTGCGAAGCGAAAATGATTGCTTGACAAGAGCAGAAATCTGGAATTGATTTTGTTCTGGGATAATTGGGATAATAAGTTCATCAATATATTCTTTCTTAATTGTTGGATACATTGCTCCAACAACGGGTCTTCCTAACTGATTTAATCCTACATCAGATCTTAAATAAAGAAACAAAAATTCTCTAAATGGAGAGGGTATTTCTAAGATATAGAAGGCTGTTGAGCCTAAGGAATTATCAAGTTCATCCGGAATTATTGTTATTGCTCCTCTTGTTGGTCTTACCATAGAAATTACTAAATCGCCTTTTCTTAAAAGCCTTCTTGCATTTGGCGGTGCTTGATATCCTAATATCTCTTTTGTTTCTATTTCACCGGTAGAAATGTCTATATTGCCTATTTCAACATAGGTAAATTTTTTGTCCGGATGCTTAAGAGGATTAATTTTTCGTATCGTTTCCTTGTATATTTCTTTTAATTTCTTAAGTTCAAATTTGGACTTTCTTAAAATATTAGAAACCTCTGTAAATTTTGGCAAATAGAAATCGGCGTCAAAACGCAAGGTTTGTTTAACCTCATCAAATCTTGCTTCAAAGACCTTTTCTTCTTTCAATTCAAGTTTTTCTATTCCCAGTATTTTATTCAATAAATCTTGTGCTTGTTTATATTTTTCATCTGCCAATTTTCGC
>CALJEJ010000028.1 GCA_938074745.1 uncultured Endomicrobiia bacterium | reverse complement strand
TTTTATAAAATTTATCAAGATATAAAAAAACTTTTCAACTCTAAATAAAAAAATCTCCTGTTTACTTTTTGATATGAAATAGCCAGTTTCTATCTTCAGCCAAAAACTTTTAAAAGGAGAAAAAACATTCTATGAAAACCTGCGTAAGTTATTTCGGCAACAAAATTCCCAGCCACGCAAAAGAAGATTTTATAAATATAAAAGAACACAACTGTGATTCTATAATATTGACCTTTTCTGAAGAAGACGCTATGTATTATCATAAAACATTTATTAAGATAACAGAGATTGCTCACGAAATTGGGTTAGAGGTATATATAGACCCTTGGGGTGTAGCACGAATTTTTGCAGGCGAAGCATTTTCTAATTTTATTAACTTACATCCACAAACAAGACAAGTGTTACAAACAAACCGTTCTGCACCTGCAGCATGCCCAAATAATCATAAAACTGTTGAATTTTTTAAAGAATGGATTGATAAAGCACTTGAGTGTAAACCGGAAGGTATTTTCTGGGACGAACCTCATCTCTACTTAGACTGGGAAGGTATTGGCGATAATTCGTTAGCATGTTTTTGTGAAGTATGTCAAGAAAAATTTTATTCTAAGTATAAATACCCACTTCCTAAACGAACTTTTAAAATATCAGATAACATCTCAGAAAAAAATCTTGCTATATATGAAATTACTCCTGAAGTACAACAATTTAGGTATGATACAATGACAGATTTTTTATCTACTTTAACTAAGTATGCTAAATCAAAGTATAAAAACATAAAAAACATTGTATGTTTCCTTTCTACTTTTGACGAAAAAGCTGCTACTGACTGGAATTCTATAGCAGCAATCCCTGAAGTAGATATATTATCTACCAGTGCATATTATTTGTTAGGAAATAGACCAATAAGTTATATCACTCAAACAGTACAAAAAATTTTTTCTGTAGCGGACAAATATAACAAACCTGTACAATTATGGATTCAACTGTTCGGTATACCGAAAGAAAAAACTGAAGAAGTCCGTACTGCTATCCAAATAGCAAAAGATGCAGGAATAAAAAATATCGCTGTATGGGGCTACAAAGCATGCGAGTATATGTCTCACTTCTCTACAGATGAACCACAAAAAATTTGGGATACTATTGTTAAAGAAGAATTTAAAAAATTTTTGTAAAAATAATGATTAGAAATTATAAAACTTTTGTTCTATATTTAAGTATAATAATTTTCACTCACATAACTATCGCACAAAAAATAATGGATGTACACACTGCTATACGAACAAGACGAAGTATACGGAAATTTCAACCTAAACCAATTCCTGTGGAAATACTTAAAAATATTGTCCAAGATGGAACTTTAGCACCTTCCGCAGGAAATAAACAACCTTGGGAATTTATTATAGTAACCGAAGAACAACAAAAAAATGTTGTGTTTGAAAATATTTATTGGCTTGCATCAGCAGGTAAACCTGACATTCTACACCAACCTCAAGCATATATTATCGTGCTTGGGAATCCACAGATTAGCAAAGAATATATTTATGACTGTTCTGCTGCAATAGAAAATATGTTGTTATCCGCGTGGGGTTATGGTATAGGAAGTTGTTGGATAGGTTCTATAAACAGAGAAAAAATTTATACAAATTTTAATATACCACAAACATTAAAAATTGTAGCCATAATTGCGCTTGGTTATCCTGATGAAACACCAGAAATATTAATTACAGAAAAAAATTTTTCTCCGTATAAAAAAAATAACAAACTTATTGTACCAAAACGGAAATTAGATACAGTAGTTCATTTTAATAAATATACTAAAAAATAACTTGCCACACTATAAACTTCTCACATAAAATTGTTAAAAAAAATCTTCTTATACTCAAATTTCTGTAATGAACGAAAAATAAAAGAATAGCATTGTATCGGCGAATAACCTTTAGTTAAATTCCACAATACATCAATCATAAAATGGGACAGAAACCCAATAACTATACCTTTATATATCTGTACATTTATAACAAACAAACATAATAAAAAAACAAACATAATCTCATACGAATGTAATATCAAAATTGCTTTCTCTAATTTACAATTGTCACATTTGTAGAAAAAATCTTTTATATCAAACTTAATTTTCTTTTCGTTCACAAAATAGTCAATAAAATGGTCTATATCAATGAGTATACCTGAAAAAAATGTTGTTATTGCCAAAATAAACGATTGAGTTAATATATATACAACACTGCTTATTACTGACGAACTTATTATATGGTATGGAAGACGCATAAAATTATCGTACAGCTTTATATTTTAAGTTTATAATTTTCTAACTTAAACCCGCAGTTGGGTTTGTAACAATATCCTTTTTGATAATGAGATAAACAATTCAAATCTTCTTCTTTGTCAATACCTGTTAATACTAAATCAGAATATATCCGAACATAAAAATTGGCCCGAGAAGCAGCATCATATTTATACCATACTTCACCCCAACCATAATTGCTTTCATACTTACTTCGTATAAGTCCTGCAATATGTTTAGGATGCCAACCTAATTTTAACAACACACGGGTTAATGTCTGCAAATTTGTCGGTTTTAACAAATGGTCGTTGGGGAAATATAAACAATGGTTCACACACGGCGGTAAAACAGATAAATCCGTTCTGTGATAAGTTCTATACCATATCTCTGGCGGGTCATGCTCTACAGAATCAAATTCTTGATGAAGTTTATACAACTTAGATTGTTCATAATCCTCAATCAGTTTAGATAAACTCAAAGATGAATCTGGAATTTTACACGATACCTCTGAAGCATAACTTAAGACTTCCGAAACATTTTTTCTTATAGACAAAAGTTTACTATAACCTATATCTTCTTTAAAAGCTCTTTTGTTATATATTTCACGAACTAAAACAATAAACGGTGGGATATTTTGTGTGCTTAACTTAAACTTATGATAAATTTTGTGTTTCTGATATACAGAAAATGGGCATCGGATATCTCTCATATAAATAGGGTCAGCATACATTGACAAATCTAAAGATACTGCTTCAGCCGATTCAGTGCCTATACTTACATCACTAAAAACTATCGGCAAACCTTTATAATCATCTAACGTACTCAACAGTTTATGACACAAAAATTCAATTATCCGTCCTGCAGAATGAAATCCGTAAGCAACATCTTTACTTACAACTTTTTTCCTTCTTGCTGAACATACACTATATTTACCTAACAATGTATCTTCTACAGAAGCTAAACTTATCAATTTTTTATGTATTTCACTGCTAAACGGTACCCTGAAAATAAAATGATATCCTTGCCCTGTCTGGATAGTAATAAAATTGAGACCGTATTGTAAATAAATTTTTTTTACCCGTTGATATACATCTTCTATTTTAGAGTATACTTCTTGAGGTTTGAAATATGCCTCAGCTGGATATTTAATATTATAATATTCAAAATCTAAAACGAACAAAGTAGATTCGTTGTCCCATACAGACCTAAATATATCAGCATTAATGTTCAATAACCAAAAAAATTTAGTGTTCTCTACTGACAAAAAAAATTCTTGTGGTGTTATACCATCTTTGACACCAACCAAATATTCACAGGTAAAACTTTCCGGAGAAATAAAATCTCCACCACAATATTCCGCAATACGTAACTGAACAACTCTGTTTTTGTAATAATTGGTTATATCAAACATTTTTAAATAGTTCTATTTACTATCACACAAAAGTTTTAATTTATCCTTGTTTATAATTTCAATTATATTTCTTTTTTCACGAGATATGTATTTTAAGTTTGACAATAAAGTTATAATTCTTGATACAGTTTCCCTGTTGGTCCCTACCATTTCTGACAATTCTTTAATTCGAATGTTAACATAATTTTTTTCTCCAGCAAGAAACAATAACGTCTCTGCTACACGATATAGTGCAGGTTTAAATACTAAATTTTTAATTTCGTGGTCTGTTACAGACAACCTTTTTACTAAAACTTTTATAATATTTAACGCAATACGAATATTTTTAGAGACAAGGTTGTAAAAATCTCTATGTTTTATCACACCCACTGTTGTATCTTCTAAACATTCACAAGTAGCAGAACGTACACCTGTGAAAAATCCTATCTCTCCTAAAACATCTCCACAAGAGGAATAATCTATAATTTTTTTCCTATTTCTTTCTAATAAATAAGTTACAACTTTACCTGAAATTATTATAAAAATATCTTTACCATGAGAAGACTCAGCAATAATTTTTTCACCTTTGAAATACTTACGTATACGAATAATTGAAAAAATTTTTTAATTAAAGAA
>CALJEJ010000027.1 GCA_938074745.1 uncultured Endomicrobiia bacterium | reverse complement strand
CGGGGAAAAAGCAGAAAAAAGAAGACAGTCCATATTTTTGGGTGCCACTAATCACTTAACCACTAACCACTTGTGTAACAACAAAAATGTTAGGTGGTAGGTGATGGCAGGTAGGTGGTGGTGGGTGTTTGGTTGATGGTCAACGGTCCACAGTCCACAGTCCACGGTCCACAGAGAAAAAGTGAAAAAGTAAGAAAGTGAAAGAGTGAAAAAGAAAAGGTGGGGACAAAGTGTCAGCTTTGCTCTGTTTGAAACAACATGGTTGTTGCGGTCCTCAAATTATAGGTGATATTAGGTAAGTGGTATGGGGGAGAAAGTGCAACTATCTATAAATTTCTTTTCTATGTCCTATTCTGATTATAAGCACAATTTTTTGTTTTTGATAAATTTCATAAATAATTCTGTAATCACCACAACGTAAAGAATAACATCCTTTTTTGTCACCTTTAAGTGGTTTACCAGAGAACGGATTTTTTGTAAGAGAATTTATATGTTTTGCTAAAGATAGACAAATTTTTCTGTTGTAATAGTAAAGTTTTTTTAAATCGCGGGTTGCCTGTGACCCAAGTTCTATTTTAAATTCTGAGTTCATTCTTGATTGTTTCCCATTTCACCGTTTTTCTTTTACGAAATTCTTGTCTGGCACGGGCAATTTCTTTGGAAAGTTTTGGTGTAGGTTTTTCACCCGCTTCTTTTAGAAGTTCTTCGTAATCTTCAAGTGGGATAAGAACCATTGGTCTGGTAATAGTAATTGTTTTAGGCATAAACATTACCCTCCGTTCTGTATATAGAATATATCAAAATGAAATATATCATAAATAAAACAAAAAGTCAAGCTGGTGGAACAAATTAGATTAGGTGGTAGGTGGTAGCAGGTGGGTGGATAGTTTGGTTGATGGTCCACAGTCCACAGTCCACGGTAGAAAGAAATTGTAGCGGCAAAGCGTAAGCTTTGCCTTTGGAGTAGAGGCTTTAGCCTCGTAGGAGTAGACGGTAATTAATTGCCGTCTACAAAAAGATGGGTTTTAAAAAGTTAATTAAGGGGAAAAATATGGTTGAACAAAAAAATTGGGAAGAACTCTTTGATATATTTAGAAGCTTATCTTCTACTTTAGAACTGGATACATTGTTGAAACGTATCGGCGACGCTGCAGAAAAACTTATAAATGCAGAAGCAAGTTCTATTATGCTTGTAGACGAAGATAAACAACATTTGTATTTCAAAACTGCAAGCGGTGAAAAAGCTACTGCAGTAAAAAAAATTAAAATAAAAATTGGCGAAGGTATTGCAGGTAATGTTGCACTAACTAAAAAATCTGAAATTGTTAACGATGTAACCAACGACCCGAGGTTCACTGGAAAAGTTGACCAAGAAAGCGGGTTCAAAACTAAGTCTATCCTTGCAGTCCCTATGATGGTTTCCTCTGGAGATAATGTTGAACTTATTGGTGTAGCAGAAGTGTTAAATAAAAAAGATGGGTCAAATTTTACCGAAGAAGATAAAAAATTGTTAGAAAGTTTGGCAGGGTTGGCTTCTGTAATTATACTAAATGCTAAATTTAATGAAAACCAAAGAAACTTTTTTGCTAACATAACCGAAATATTAGTTTCTGCAATAGAATCTTTGCGGCCAAGGTATATCGGTAAATATTGGAAAATGACACAGTTGGCAACAAATATTGCAAAAATGTTAGGTATCAATCCTAAAAGTGAAGAATATAAAAATATCTATTTTGCTACTTTGTTACACGATATAGGATATTTGTCTACAAATTTAAAAACCGAGATGGAATCTGCAGACGATGTTGTCCAAAGAGCAAAAATTGAACAAAGACATGTAATAATTGGTTATGAATTAACACAAAAAATAAATTTGTTAAAACCTATCTCTATAATCATAAAACACCATCATGAAAATTATGATGGTACAGGTTATCCCAGCTGTCTAAAAGCTGAAGAAATACCTTTAGGTTCAAGAATCATTGCTGTAGTAGAATATGTTGAGGAAATAAAAATGAGTGCCACTGAAAAAAAAGAAATCCCTGTGTTACTTAAACAACAAAGTGGAAAACGTTTTGACCCTAAAATTGTAGATATTACATGTGAAATTTTAAATAGTGGTGAGATATTTTAAAAATTTCAAAAATATTTTAAAAGGGGGGAACATATGCCAAAAATACCCTCAGATTTAGAAATAGCACAAAGTATAAAACTTAAACCTATCACAGAGATTGCACAAAACGCAGGAATATTACGTGATGAACTTGAACTCTACGGTGATTATAAAGCAAAAGTAAAATTAGAAATTTTAGATAGAATAAAAAATAACCCTCAAGCAAAATATATTGATGTTACTGCAATAACACCGACACCGCTCGGCGAAGGAAAAACTGTCACAACGATAGGCCTTTCTTTAGGTCTTGCAAAACTTGGGAAAAAAGTGTTCACTTGTATTCGTCAACCTTCATTAGGACCTGTATTCGGTATCAAAGGAGGGGCAGCAGGCGGTGGATATTCACAAGTGCTACCAATGGAAGATTTTAACTTACATTTAACTGGCGATGTCCATGCTGTATCAATTGCACACAATTTATGTATGGCATTTTTAAACAATGCGTTATATCGGCGACAAATTGATATCAACCCGAAAAAAATTTTGTGGCGGTATGTAGTAGATGTTTCAGAACGGTTTTTAAGAAACATAATTATTGGCGTGGGACCCGGTACAGACGATGGTATACCGTTAATGAGCGGGTTTGATATTGCAGTAGCGTCAGAAATTATGGCTATCTTGGCTTTGACAACTTCGTTAAAAGACCTTAGACAACGGTTATCTCGGACAGTTGTAGCATTTACTTATGATAACAAACCAGTAACTGCAGAAGATATTAAGGTAGCAGGTGCAATGACTGTCCTTCTTAAAGATGCAATAAAACCTAACCTTTTACAAACTACTGAATATACACCAGTGTTTGTCCATACGGGACCGTTTGCAAACATTGCCCACGGGAATAATTCTATCCTTGCGGACCTTATCGCTACAAAACTTGCAGAATATGTTGTTACAGAAAGCGGTTTTGGTGCTGACTGCGGTATGGAAAAGTTTATGAACATAAAATGTCGGTATTCAGGACTTAAACCTGACTGTGTAGTAATGGTATGCACAGTCCGTGCGTTAAAAATGCATTCTGGAAAAGTAAATGTCGTGCCTGGGAAACCGTTACCTGAAGAGTTAACTAAAGAAAATTTACAACTTGTAGAAGAAGGGTTGTGTAATTTAGAAAAACAGGTTGAAAACGTGTTATTACACGGTGTGCCTGTAGTTGTTGCAATAAACAAGTTTGAAACTGATACTGATAAAGAATTGCAATTAATACAAAAACGGGCAAAAGAATTTGGTGCTGAAGATGCTGTAGTTTCAGAAGTATGGGAAAAAGGTGGCGAAGGTGGTAAAGAACTTGCCAATGCTGTTATTAAAGCAGCAAACAAACCTAACAATTTTAAGTTCCTTTATCCGTTAGATATACCAATAAAAGAAAAAATACACATTATAGCAACAAAAATCTATGGTGCAAAAGATGTACAATATTTACCTTTAGCAGAAGAAAAAATTAAGTTGTTTACAGAATTGGGTTGGGATAAACTACCAATCTGTATGGCAAAAACACATTTGTCTTTATCACACGAACCTTCGTGGAAAGGTAGACCAAAAGATTTTGTCTTACCAATAAGAGATATTCGTGCTTCAGTAGGTGCAGGATTTTTATACCCGTTATGTGGCGAGATGAGGACAATGCCAGGGTTGCCTTCAATACCTGCAGGAACAAAAGTTGATATTGACGAAGAAGGTAAAGTTGTAGGATTGTTCTAATTCTAAGTAAGGATGGTTTATAAAATGAAAGGTAAAGTTTTTTCTGTTAACATTTCAGAAAGAAAAGGTGAAGTTAAAATACCAAAAGAAAAAATTGTCCTCGTAGAAAATTACGGTGTTAAAGGTGACGCTCATGCTCAAGAAGGTAGTTCTAAACAGGTAAGTTTACTATCCTGGGAACGAATGAACGAAGAATTTTTTTGTCTTAAAACCGCAGAAATAAAACCGGGAATTTTTGCAGAAAATATCACTACTGAAGGGATAGATTTGCGATTAGTAACAATACGGGATAAACTTCAAATTAACGATGTAGTTATAGAAATTTCAGAAATAGGGAAAAAATGTCATAACTATTGTGAAATATTTAAAAAAGTAGGTAAATGTTTGATGCCAAAAGAAGGTGTTTTTGGTAAAATTATAAAAGGTGGAGAAGTAAAAAAGGGTGATATTATAAAAGTTATTCCTAAAATAGACGTAGGTATACTTACTATAAGCGACAGTTGTTTTTTAGGGAAAAGAAAAGATGAAAGCGGTGTTTATATTAAAGAAAAATGTGTTAACCTTGGCTGGTATGTGGTTAACTACAATGTGGTTGCAGACGAAATAGAACAAATAAAAGAACAACTTTTACAGTTATGTAAAAGTTGTGATTTAGTTCTTACCACAGGAGGAACCGGAATCACTAAACGTGATGTTACACCAGAAGCTACTAAACAAGTGATTGAAAAAGAACTTCCGGGAATTAACGAAATTTTGCGTGTGAAAGGGTTTGAAAAAACTTCTTCAGCAATACTTTCACGTGGTATTTCAGGTGTAAGAGGTAAAACTTTGATTATAAACTTCCCTGGAAGTTTAAACGCAGTTAAAGAATCGTTTGAAATTTTACTTGATACTATCCAACATTCAATTGAAATGTTACGCGAGTTCCCACATGAAAAAAATTAGTAAGTTGTTAATTGTTGAACTGAATAATAAAAAGAATTTTACTAAACAACAACTTAAAAAATTCATTTCACAATTTGGTATTACAAAATCTCAGTTGTATAGTTTTATAAGTTTTACTGACAAGTTTTTTAAAAAACTTAAATGAATAACAGAAAAATTTTAACCCAACAATACAGTTTTGAATTTTCAAAAAGTGTGATAAAGAAAGCAACAGAACTTGATTCTAAAAAAATTGTCAAACTTATTACTGAAGCAGAACTTTTAGGTCGTGGTGGTGCATATTTCCCTACGGGACTAAAATGGGATTCTGTATTACAACAAAAAGCAGAACAAAAATATATTGTATGTAACGCTGAAGAAGGCGAACCTGCAACTTATAAAGACAGGTTTTTGTTAAACTTTTCCCCATACAAAATTTTAGACGGGATGATAATTGCATCTATTGCTACTGGAAGTTCAAAAGGGTTTATTTATATAAACCACAAATATAAAACTGAAAAAGAAAAACTAAAAAGGTTAATACATATATATCGCAAAAACAATCTCTTAGGGAAAAATTTATTAAATACACAATACAGTTTTGAAATTGAAATAATAGAAAGTAACGGCAGATATATCACGGGAGAAGAAACTTCACTAATTAATACTTTGGAAGGTACCCGACCTATACCGAGATTAAAACCGCCATACCCGACACAACAAGGACTTTTCAATTTACCTACAGTAATAAACAACGTAGAAACATTATGTTGTGTCCCCCACATACTTTACCACGGTGCAGAATGGTTTAAATCCTTCGGTGTAAAAGGTAGCTATGGGACAAAATTAATTTGTCTTACTATAGATGACAAACCTAAAGGTGTGTATGAAATTGAGTTCGGGAAAGTGAGTATCAAAGATATCCTATCAATTTATGGTAAACTCAAGAATATAAAAAAAATTTTTTATGTTTTACCCAGTGCTACAAGCGAAATAATCTTCCCTGATAAGTTTTCAGTAAAATATGATATTCAAAGTTTTAAAAAAAATAATCTCACTATAGGCACGGGCGGGTTTATTGTCTATACTAAAAAACAAAATATTATTAAAAAATTATGTGAACTTATGAAATTTTTTGTAGAAGAAAGTTGTGGTTATTGTGTACCTTGTAGAATCGGAACACAAAGAATATACGAAACCTTGCTAACTATTATACAGCAGAACAATAATCTAAAAGAAGTAAAAAAACGTATAATTGAATTAGAAGAACTTTGTGTTACGTTAAACTTAACTTCACGATGTTTATTAGGCAAATCTTGTGTAACCCCGTTGATGAGTTTAATTAATCGGTTTAAACATGCAAAAAATTAAAGTTAACATAAACAATAAAACACATCTCGTAGAAAAAGATAAAACTATCCTTGAAGTGTGCAAAAGTTTGGGTATAGAGATACCTACTTTGTGTAACCATCCGGAACTTATCCCCCACGGTAGTTGTAGGTTGTGTATAGTAGAAACTAAACCTTACGGAATAGTTACATCTTGTACGGAAAAAGTTAAACCTGAAATGGAAATTTTTACTGAAAGTAACCTTGTGATAACTTTACGGAAAAATATTTTACAACTTATCCTTTCTGACCATCCACTTGATTGTATAACTTGTGAAAAAAGTGGCGAATGTTTGCTTGAAAAATATGTTTATGATTACGGGATAAAGGAAATAAAATATAAACAAGAAAAATCTAAAAGAAAAATAAAAGATGGTACACCGTTTATTGTAAGAGATTATGAAAAATGTATCCTTTGTGGCAGGTGTGTAAAAGTGTGTGACGAAATTGTCGGTGTTCATGCAATTGATTATTCAAACAGAGGTTTTTATACAGAAATTATTTCTGGTTTTGATGAACCGTTGAAAAACACTGAATGTATTTTTTGCGGAAATTGTATAGAAGTATGTCCTGTAGGCGCGTTAAGAGAAATTTCTGCAGAACGCCAAGCTAGAAGTTGGGAATATAAAAAAACTAAAACTGTATGTCCATATTGTGGTGTAGGTTGCGGAATTGTAGTATATAGCAAAAACAATAAAATTGTGAAAATAAAATCTGACCAAGAAAGTCCTGTGAATAAAGGATTTTTATGTGTGAAAGGAAAGTTTGGGTTTCAATATGTACATTCAGAAAAAAGGTTAAAAAAACCGTTAATAAAAAGAAACGGGAAGTTTCTAGAAACTTCTTGGGAAAAAGCAATAGAGTATATATACCAAAAACTTAAGTTTTATAAACACACTTACGGCGGAACTTCTATTGCTGGACTTGCTTCTGCAAAATGTACTAACGAAGAAAATTATTTGTTCCAAAAATTTTTCCGTAGTATACTTAATTCTAACAATGTTGACCATTGTGCACGGTTGTGCCATTCGTCTACAGTAATAGCCTTGGCTGAAACTTTAGGTTCTGCTGCTATGAGCAATTCGTTAGACGAGATTGAAAATTGTTCTGATTGTATAATTCTTACAGGGACAAATGTTACAGAAACACAGCCAGTAACATCGTATAAAATAAGAAAAGCGGTTCGTCGTGGCGCTAAACTTATCGTTATAGACCCGCGGGAAATAGAACTTGCAAAAATTGCTGAAATATATGTTCAACCACGCTACGGAACTGATGTGTTAGTGTTTACTGGAATAGCAAAAATCATTGTTGAAGAACAACTTTATAACGAAGAGTTTATAAAATCTCGCACTGAAAATTTTGAAGAGTTTAAAAACCATTTAAAAAATTTTGATTTATCATTAGTAGAAAAAATTGCAAATGTTTCTATAAACGATTTAACAAAAATTGCATATATTTATTCAAAATCTTCTGCAAGTATTATTATATGGGCAATGGGAATAACACAGCATATAACAGGCACGGAAAACGTGTTCTGTTTATCCAACCTTGCACTTCTTACAGGACAAATTGGTAAAAAAGGTGCTGGGTTAGCACCATTGAGAGGACAAAACAATGTCCAAGGTGCCTGTGACATGGGTTGTTTACCAGAATTTTATCCCGGATATAACAGAGTAGAAGATAAAACCACAATTGAAAAATTTAAGATATTGTGGGATACAACTGATTTACCGGATAAAAAAGGGTTCACTGTAGTGGAAATGTTTGAAAATATCCTTTCTGGAAATATAAAAGCGATGTATATTATGGGCGAGATGCCGTTAATTTCCGACCCAGATATTTTACATATAAAAGAAGCGTTGAAAAAAGTTGAGTTTCTTGTTGTCCAAGATATACTTTTTAACGAAGTGTGTGAATATGCTGACGTAGTTTTACCTGCAACGTGTTCATTTGAAAAAGAAGGGACTTTTACTAACACAGAACGGCGTGTACAACGAATACAAAAATGTATAGACAACTTTACTGAAGCAAAACCTGACTGGGAAATAATACAAATGTTAGCGAACAAATTTAATGCTAACTGGCATTATAAAACTGTCTGGGATATATTAAAAGAAATTAACAGTGTTATAAGTACTTATAAAGGAATTACACCACAACGGGTTCAAAACGGACAACGTTTACAATGGCCTTGTTTAGACGAAACTCATCCCGGCACGGAAACTTTACATATAGAAAAATTTTCCCGTGGGAAAGGATTGTTCAAAATTGTATCTTACAAACCACCTTTTGAACTACCAGACAATGAATATCCGTTTTTGTTAACCACAGGAAGGTTGTTACAGGAATATCATTCACGAACTATGACTGGCGAAGTTGACGGAATAAAAGAGATTACTAAAGAACCATTTTTTGTAATGAACACAGAAGATGCTAAAAAGTTTAATATTAAACCTAAAAGTAAAGTAAAAATAACTTCGCGTCGTGGTAGTGTTGTGTTAGAAGCAAAACTAACTGATAAAATCCAACCATCTACTGTTTTTGTCCCATTTCATTTCTATGCAAACATTTTAACTCATACACAACTTGACCCATATTCTAAAATTCCAGAGTTCAAAATCTGTGCTTGTAAAATAGAACCTATATTATGAAAATAGCAGTTTCAGGTAAAGGCGGTTCAGGGAAAACTTTATTTTCTGCATCATTGGCAATTATACTTTCTAAAAAAAACAAGGTATATGCTATAGATGCCGACCCGGACGGAAATTTAGGTCTCACATTAGGGTTTGAGAAACACCAACTTGATAGCCTTACTCCTATAAGTGAACTTAAAGATTTGATAAACGAACGTACTGGCGTGTCTTCTAATAGAACAGGTTTTTATATCCTTAACCCTGAAGTAAGTGATGTGCCTGAAAAATATTCTCTTCATCAAGGAAATTTGTATTTTTTACTTTTAGGGACACTAAAAAAAGCAAGTAGTGGTTGTTATTGCCCCGAGAATACTTTTCTAAAAAGGTTAATTTCACATCTTGTACTTGAAAGAGACGAAGTTGTAGTTATAGACCTTCCTGCAGGAATTGAAGTTTTAACTCGTGGTAGTGCAAAAAATGTTGATGTTTTGTTCATAATGGTAGAACCTACAATGAAAAGTTTACAAACTGCTTTAAGAATAGAAGTTTTAGCAAAAGAGTTAGAAATACCGAATATTGTTTTTATAGGGAACAAAATTGTTGTTCAACAAGATATAGAATTTATTAACCACCACTTGAAAAAAGAAATTATATATAGTATACCTTTTGACAAAACACTACAAAAGTTTGAACAACAAAAAGTTCATCTTTTTGAAACAGATTTTTTTCATCAAGTAGAAAAAATAATCAGTTTTGTTGAAATTAAACTCAACTAAAACTTGTTAAATGTGTAAGAAAGGGGAAATACTTATGGTACAAAGAAATACTTCTTCTAAAAGTTCTTCTGACAGTTCTTCAACTTCCGGGTTTAAAAAACCACAAAAAATAGAAGTTAAAAAAACTCCAGCAAGAAAAAAACCTACATGCCAATTCTGTAGTACAAAAACTGAACCTGATTATAAAAATGTAACTGTGTTAAAGAATTTTATCAGTGAAAAAGGAAAAATTTTAGCTAGAAGAACTACTAAACTTTGTGCAAAACACCAACGCAGAGTTGCTAAAGCAATAAAACGTGCACGAATATTAGCATTGTTGCCGTTCGTTGCACAGTATAAAGATTGAAAATTTTTGTATTATAATGACAGTGTAATTGAAAAACTTGATATACAAGACGCAAAGTTTTAGTTTCAAGAAAGTTTTATGATTTCAATCGTTTTACCCCACCCACTCAGTATACGGTCCACAAAAACTTCCCAACTTAGGAGGAAAATTTTATGGTTACAGAAACAAAAACAAAAGATGTTGCTACTAATATCCTAAAACAAATATCCGAAGAAAGAATGATAGATACTATCTGGGAAAGATATTTACAACAGTTACCCCAATGCGGGTTTGGACTGTTAGGCCTGTGTTGTAAAAACTGTAACTTTGGTCCTTGTAGAATAGACCCGTTTGGTGAAGGTGCTAAAACAGGTATCTGTGGTGCAGATGCAGACGTTATCTCAGCAAGAAACCTTTTAAGACACACAGCAGCAGGTTCTGCGTGCCATTCTGACCATGGAAGAGAGTTAGCACATACTTTACTTCTTGTTTCTGAAGGTAAAACAGAAGGGTATAAAATTGCTGATAAAGAGAAACTTTACCGTGTGGCAAAAGAGTTCGGCGTTCAGATAGATAATAAACCGGAAAATGTTATTGCAAAAGAACTTGCAATAAAAATGTTGGAAGAGTTTGGTAAACAAGAAGGTGAACTTTTGTTTTGTAGAACACGGCCGCCTGAAAAACAACAAAAAATATGGACTGAAAACAAAATTTTACCTCGTGGGATTGACCGCGAAGTTGTAGAAGCGATGGCACGAACTCATATGGGTGTTGATAACGATTATAAAAACCTTATTTTACATACTATGAAGACAGCACTTGCTGATGGTTGGGGTGGGTCAATGATCGCTACTGAAGTTACAGATATTTTGTTTCGCACACCGAGACCTGTCCGAGCAAAAGCGAACCTCGGAGTGTTAAAAGAAGATTATGTAAACATAGTTGTCCATGGCCATGTTCCAATATTGTCCGAGATGATAGTAGAAGCGTCGTTAGATAAAGAACTTGTAAACTTAGCAAAACAAAAAGGTGCTAAAGGGATAAATATTGCCGGGATATGTTGTACTGCAAACGAAATACTTGTACGTCGTGGGATACCTGTTGCTGGGAATATGTTACAACAAGAACTTGCAGTTGCTACAGGTGTAGTTGAAGTAATGGTTGTAGATCTCCAATGTATAATGCCTGCGTTGAAAGAACTTGCAAAATGTTATCATACAAAATTTATCTCCACACATCCTAAAGGTAAATTTGAAGGGTTTGAATATATAGAATTTGACGAATCGCGTGGGTTGTCTATTGCAAAAGAAATTGTAAAAATTGCAATTGAAAATTTTTCTAACAGGAAAAAAGAACTTGTAAAAACTGTCTCTGAAGAACAATCTTTAATAGCAGGGTTTACTACAGAATATGTTTACGAGATGCTCGGCGGAAAATATCGTGCAACATATAGACCGCTGAACGATGCAATCCGTGACGGTAGAATCCGTGGTGTAGCAGGACTCGTAGGATGTAACAACCCAAAATTGTTAAGCGGATATTCACATTTTATAATAGCAAAAGAACTTATAAAACATGATGTGTTAGTAGTAGAAACAGGTTGTGCAGCAATAGAATGTGCTAAATATGGATTGTTAACTCCAGAAGCTGCGTTTCAATATGCAGGGAAAGGATTGCAAGAAGTCTGTAAAGCCGTAGGTATACCGCCAGTGTTACATCTCGGTTCTTGTGTAGATAATTCAAGAATACTTACTGCATGTTGTGCAATGGTTGCTGAAGGTGGAATAGGAAATTCGTTAGACGAACTGCCTGTAGCAGGTGCTGCGTTTGAATGGTATTCTGAAAAAGCTATAGCTATAGGATGGTATTTTGTAGCCAGCGGTCTGTTGGTAGTGTTTGGTACACCGTTTCATGTTAGCGGGTCAAAAAATGTAATAAAATTTTGTACTGAAGAAGTAGAGAAGATTACTGGAGGGAAATGGGTGTTTGAACCAGACCCAATAAAAGCTGCTCATATTATGATTGAACATATAAACAAAAAACGACAATTATTGAAACTAAAACCTATGATGTACGAGTAATAAAAATATGAAAAAAACTATTATTGTAGAAACAGAAAAATGTTTAGGTTGTAAAACTTGTGAACTTGTTTGTGCTGTGCAACATTCAAATACTAAAAATTTAGAACTGGCTGTTTTTGAACAACCCACGCCTGTCCCAAGAAGAAAAGTTGAATATATAAATTCTGTGATTATCTCGGACGGATGTCACCATTGTGAAGAAGCGTTATGTGTATCAGCATGTATGTCAGCAGCAATGTATAAAGATGTTGACGGAACTACACAACATAACGAAGAAAAATGTGTTGGTTGTAATATGTGTATAATGGTGTGTCCTTTTGGAGTAATAAAAAGAAAAGGAAATGTTGTGGTCAAATGTGACCTTTGTAAAGGAAGAGAGAATGGTCCTGCTTGTGTAGAAAGTTGCCCTACTAAAGCGTTAAAAGTTAGTATGCAATTACAACAAATAAGTTAAGTTGTAAAACTGTTCAAGAGAAATAAGAGTTTAGAATAACATAAAAAAATTAAAACTGTAGGAGTTAAAAATGAAAAGATATGTAATTATTGGGACCTCAGCAGCTGGTGTTTCAGCAGCAGAGGTTATAAGAAAACTGGATAAAACTGCAAAAATAATAATGGTTAGCGACGAAAATTATCCTGTTTACTCACGGTGTTTACTTTCATATTATCTTGCAAACGATATTCCTGAAGAAAAGTTAAAATATAGAGATGAAAAATTTTTTGACCAAAATTCTATTGACCCTGTTTTAGGAAAAAAGGTTGTCAAAATTGAACCACAGAAAAAAGTTGTCCTACTTGAAGATGGGTCTAAAATTGAATATGACACACTGCTTATAGCAACAGGGGCAAGGGCTAAACTTGAGAACATCCCCGGAAAAGAAAAATACGGTGTGTTCGGACTAAGAACTATTTCTGATGCTAAACAAATTAATACAAGATTAAATAAAACAAAAACTGCAGTAATGCTTGGCGGTGGACTTATCGGTCTTAAAGCAGCGTATGCAGTTCATAAAAGAGGAACAGAAGTTGTTGTTGTGGTAAAATCTCCACATATACTTTCTCAAATAATGGACAGCGAACCTGCAGAAATTGTTCAAAAACATATTTCACAAAAAGGTATACAGATACAAACAAACCTTGCTGCAGTAGAAATTTTAGGTTCTAATCAAGAAGTTGAAGGTGTGAAACTTGAAAATAACACTGTGATACAATGCGAACTAATAATCGTAGGGAAAGGTGTCCAACCAAATATTGAGTTAGTAAAAGACACAGAAGTTAAAACTAATTACGGTATCGTTGTTAACGAATATTTACAAACTTCTGTAGATAACATTTACGCAGCAGGCGATGTGGCAGAAAGTAACGATTTAATCTCTGGAAATTTAACGATAAACGCGTTATGGCCTAACGCTGTAATTCAAGGTAAAATTGCAGGGTATAATATGGTTTTAGGTAATACTAAAAAATACGACGGAACGTTGGCAATGAATTCGGTAGAATTTTTTGGTCTACCTGTAATTACATGTGGTGTCACTAAACAGAAAGACGAAACTATAGAAGTCCTAGTTACTAAAAATGAAAATAAGCCAGTATATAAAAAATTCTTTATAAAAAACGGAGTACTTATAGGGTTTGTGTTAATAGGCGATGTAGAACAAGCAGGTGTGTACAACTCGTTGGTTCGTAAAAAAGTTGATATTACAAAAATTAAAGAAAGTTTAGTGTCTGAAAAATTTGATTTTGCTAAAATTCTACCATTGGTAAATGCCAATAAAGAGAAGTTTTTTGAACCTGAATATTGTGAAATTGTGTAAGTTATAAACTAAAGAATTTTTATACGGAGGGAAAAATTATGTCAAAAATGATTGCTACAAAAGCAATTAAAGGAGCACACAAAATTGTTTCTCGGGCAGAAAAGGCTATAGAAAAAATCTTAACCGAATATAAGGATAAAGCTAAAGATATAAACATAGCTTTCCCAGACACGGCATATTATTTACCATTCATTTATGCTATGACCGGACTAAAAGTGCAAAAGTTAGGCGATGTGTTACCTATTCTTGAATATGCGAAAAGTTTGTTACCTGAAGTTCCGTCAGACGAGTTGTGGTTACCATACCTTGGTGACACACTTAATGCTGGTATGGCAACATTGTTCGCTGAAGAAATAATTGAAGCGTTAAAATACTCCCTTCCGGAAAGTTTTGGCGGGAAAACGCCTACACACGATTTCTGGATAGGGTTCACAAACGATATGATATTAAGAGAACAAGGGATAAAATTAGTTGATGGTAGAATGCCGGGGTTTGCTGCTATAGTAGGTGCTGCACCTGATACAGAAACTGCAAAAAAAATTATTACTCAACTTCAAGAAAGAAATATTTTAGTGTTTATGTCTGCAACATCGCCTGTAAACGGAAAACAAATTTGTATTGCTGAACAACTTGCCGAAGAAGGAATACAGATGGGCTGGGATGTGTTTTTAGTTCCACACGGAACTGATATAACTTCAACAATTTACGCGTTAAATTTTGCATCTCGTGCTGCAATGTCGTTCGGAGGAATACAACCAGGCAAAGCAAAAGATATCCTGCTTTATAACAAAGAACGTGTTCATGCATTTGTCATTGCCTTAGGTGAAGTGGACGAAGAAAAGTTCGCTACTGCTGCTGGTGCAATAAATTTTGGTTTTCCTGTAGTTGCTGATACTGATATTGACCAGATTTTACCAACAGGGATTTGTACTTATGAACACGTAGTTTCACCAGTAGAACATGACAAAATAGTCAATAAGGGTATAGAAATTCGTGGGTTAAAAATTAAAGTTTCAAAGATTGATATTCCGGTACCGTTCGGTTCAGCGTTTGAAGGAGAACGTGTCAGAAAAGAACAAACATATGTAGAGTTTGGTGGTAAATACTCGCCTGCATTTGAACTTGTACAAATGAAATCTATGGAAGAAATAGAAAATGGAAAAATAGAACTAATAGGACCCGAGTGTGACGAAATAAAAGTTGAACCTGAAAAATTACCGTTTGCTATGCCGTTAGGTATTATAGTAGAAGTTGCGGGACGTAAAATGCAAAAAGATTTTGAATCTATACTTGAACGTCAAATACATCACTATTTAAGTTTCGCTAAAGGAATTTTTCATATGGGACAAAGGAATCAAAACTGGATCCGTATTTCAAAAGAAGCGTTTAATTCTGGGTTTAGAATAAAACATTTCGGTACAATATTAGTATCAAAATTTTTAGAAGATTTTCCTGCATTAGTAGACAAAATTCAAGTAAAGATTTATACCGAAGAAGAAAAAGTTAACCAGTTGATGAAAGAAGCAATGAAAATTTATGACGAACGTGATACACGTCTTGCTGGACTTACTGACGAAGCAGTGGATACTTTTTATTCTTGCACCCTCTGCCAAAGTTATGCACCAAACCATGTATGTGTTATAACACCAGAAAAATTAGGTTTATGTGGTGCATACAACTGGCTTGACGGAAAAGCTGCGTATGAAATAAATCCGAAAGGAATGAACCAACCAATACCTAAAGGTAAATGTATTGACCCTATAAAAGGTGAATGGGAAGGAGTAAACAAGTTTGTCTATGAAAATTCTAATCGTGCAATTGAACGGTTCTATAACTATTCAATTATGGAATTTCCGACAACTTCCTGCGGATGTTTTGAATGTATAATTGCAATATTACCAGAATGTAACGGATTTATGGTAGTGAACCGTGGATATTCAGGTATGACACCTTGTGGTATGGGATTTTCTACTTTAGCAGGGACAGTTGGCGGTGGAAACCAAACACCGGGGTTTTTAGGTGTAGGCCGACTTTATCTTATAAGCAAGAAATTTTTAGTTCCTGAAGGTGGACTTAAACGAATTGTTTGGATGACAAAAGAATTAAAAGAAACCCTGGGTGAAAAACTTAAAAAACGCTGCGAAGAAATTGGTGAACCAGATTTACTAGACAAAATTGCTGACGAAACAATCACAACTGATCCTCAAGAATTGTTAGAATATCTTACTAAAGTAAATCATCCAGCATTAACTTTACCACCGTTAATGTAGAAACATTGGAATACAAAAATATAAATTCCAACTGAGAGATAAAATACTTCTTAATTTTAATTATAAAGAAAGTTAACAATCAAGGAGGAGAAAAGCCTATGTATGAAACAAAAATTTTGTATTCAATAAAACCTAAAATTATCCCAGAGTTGCACCCAGAATTTATCCCGGGAATACTTGCTAACATGGAATACCAAAAATTAGTTGATAAAACTAAAAATCCGTGTTTAGTAAAAATTTGTATTGAACGGCCAAATAATAGTAGATCTGTTTTTGAAACAAAAATTTTCCCTGAAGGGCACGAACTTGAACCAGAAAATTTCTGGTATATAGAACGTTTAGTAAAAACTCTTTTATGGACACGAGGCGGATATAAAGTAATCATAGGTGGAACATATAAAAAAATTGGAGAATATGTCAAAAAATTGTATAGTAAAAAAGGAGAACGAAAGTTTGACTATGAAATGATGTGTACAGCGTATGACAGAAAATTTGTTGTTCAAATAGTAGATTATAACAAAGTTCCAAAACAAAAAGAAATAACTTTAGCAATTGGACGACATTTAGACGGTTGTAGAATAGGGTTTGACTTAGGAGCATCTGATAGGAAAGTCTCTGCTGTAATAAATGGTAAACCTGTATTTTCCGAAGAAGTTGTATGGCAACCACGAGAACATACAAAATGGACATATCATTATCACGAAATAATGTCAGCATTACATCGTGCTGCTGCACATTTACCACGGGTAGATGCTATCGGTGGCAGTTCTGCAGGTATCTGGACAAACAACCGTGTTCGTGTAGCATCGTTATTCCGCGGAATACCTAAAAAAGAGTTTAAGAAAATTTCAGATATTATGCTAAAAATTCAAAAAGTGTGGAAAGTACCTGTAGTGGTAGTAAACGATGGTGAAGTGACTGCATTAGCCGCATCTATGTCACTGAATATAAATTCTGTGTTAGGTATAGCAATGGGATCATCAGAAGCCGCAGGATATGTAAATGAGAAAGGAAATATTACTGACTGGTTAAACGAACTTGCATTTGTCCCTGTAGATTTTAATCCTCAAGCACCAGTAGATGAATGGTCAGGCGATGTAGGTTGTGGTGTACAATATTTTTCCCAACAAGCAGTGTTCCGGTTAGCACAAAAAGTTGGAATCCAAATACCTCAAGATAAACCGTTAGCAGAAAGACTTAAATCAGTTCAAGAATTGTTATCCCAAAACGACCCTCGCGCAATAAAAATTTGGGAAACAATTGGTATATATTTGGGGTATGGAATCGCATATTATTCACAGTTTTATAATATATCACACGTTTTAATTCTTGGAAGAGTCACTTCAGGTCAAGGAGGCGAAATTATATTAAATAAAGCAAAAGAAGTATTAACTGCAGAATTTCCTCAAATTGCCAAAAATCTACAACTTCATTTACCAGATGAAAAAAGTCGTCGTGTAGGACAATCTATAGCTGCAGCGTCGTTACCACAAATTAGAAAAAAGTAAACCTGTCTGTTCCACTAACCAATAAATTCTGTGGTGTAGCGTTTTTGTGTTGTATTTACAAATTGCTGACTGTTCACTTATTATGTTGGATATCCATTTAAGGATATGTTTAGGCGAACATTAGTTGAGTGTCCATAGCCACAGTCTATACTGAAAGAGTAAAAAAGTAAGAAAGAAAATGTTAGCGGTAAAGCGCCAGCTTTGCTTTTGTTTTATCTTCTCCCCTCTATCAAGAGGGGACCAAGGGGTGTGTTTAAAATTAGGTGGTAGGCGGTGGCAGGTAGGTGATAGTGAAATAAGTGAAAAAGTGAAAGAGTGAGAAAGGGAAA